>DASZFX010000211.1:0-3037 GCA_035939375.1 Roseiarcus sp. | reverse complement strand
CCCGAGGCGATGACCGGAATGGAGACGGCCTCGGCCAAGGCGAGAGTCGCCTCGATGTTGAGGCCCTTGAGCACGCCGTCGCGCGCAATATCGGTGTAGACGATCGCCGCGACGCCGGCGTCTTCGAAGCGCCGGCCAAGCTCGAGCGCGGAAAGGTCGGAGGTCTTGGCCCAACCATCGACCGCGACGCGGCCGTCGCGCGCGTCGACGCCAACCGCGACGCGGTTCGGATAGAGCCGCGCCGCCTCCTTGACCAGGGCGGGGTCATTGACCGCCGCAGTGCCGATGATGACGCGCCTAACCCCTTTCTCCAGCCAGGCGCGAACGACCCGCAAGTCGCGAATGCCGCCGCCAAGCTGAAGCGGTATTTTGACGGCCGCCAGCATCCGCTCGACCGCGGCGGCGTTCATCGGCTTGCCGGCGAAGGCGCCGTCGAGATCGACGACATGCAGATAGTCGAAGCCCTGGCTTTCGAAGGCCAGCGCCTGGGCGCTGGGATCGTCGTTGAAAACGGTCGCCTGGGCCATATCGCCGCGCACCAGGCGAACGCATTGGCCTTCTTTGAGATCGATTGCGGGGAAGAGAATCACGGGCGCCACTTCAGGAAATTGGCGATCAGTTTAAGGCCGAGAGTCTGGCTCTTTTCAGGATGAAATTGCGTTCCGACCATATTGCCGCGGCCGACGATTGCGGTGATCGGGCCGCCGTAGTCGGTGGTTGCGATGAGATCGCCCGGCGCGGCGGGCGTCAACTGGAACGAATGCACGAAATAGGCGTGCCGGCCGCTTTCGCCCGTCTCGATGTCGGCAAGGACCGGATGCTCCCTCTGCGGCGAAAGCGTGTTCCAGCCCATGTGCGGAATCTTCAGGTCGGGGTCGGTTGGTTGGATGACGGCGACGTCGCCGCCGATCCAGTTCAGCCCGGCCGTGATTTCGTACTCGAGCCCCCGCGCGCCCATCAATTGCATGCCGACGCAAATGCCGAGGAACGGTCGGCCGCGGCGACGCACCGTTTCATCGAGCGCGTCGATCATCCCGGCGACGTCCGCAAGGCCCCGCTTGCAATCGGCGAAAGCGCCGACGCCCGGCAGGACGATATGATCGGCGGCGGCGACCTCGTCCGGCCGCGACGTGACCGTCACCGGACGGTCAAGGCCCGCCTCCTTGACCGCCCGCTCGAAAGCCTTGTGAGCCGAATGAAGATTGCCCGACCCATAATCGACGATCGCGACTCTCACCTCATCCTCCGGCTTCCGGAAAGAGGCCGATGATGTCGGAGGGCGGCGGTCCGCCCATCGGCCGGCGCGGAAGCGGGGGCGGCGCACCCGGCGACCAGCGCAAGAAGAAACTCCGCTCGGCCGTCGCTCTGTCTGCGCCGATCGCAACGTCGGCGAGACGCCATCGGCCGCGATCATAGGCCGCGGCGGCGACGGCCGGGCCCTCGAGGCCGAGGTAGATCGCCGACATCACGGCAAGGACCGTCGCGAGACCGACTGAAATATATCCGAGCTTTACCGCGGCGAAGACCAGCGCGGCGAGCAGGGCCCATGCAAAGAGAGCGCGCCAGAACCTTCGAGCGAGCAGCCAGAGCGGTCCGAGCAGAAACGCGCCCCAGGCGAAGCCTTGGCGTTCGAAATGGACGCGATCGGCGCCGCTGGTCGAACCATCGGCCTCGGACGGCGTGTGAACGGAATAGATCGTCATGACGTCCCTAACGCGCTTTGCCTTGCCCGAGGCGGCCGCTTGGTCCTCAGCCTAGAGCGCGCCCTTGGTCGAAGGAATGCGCTCCGCCTGACGCGGATCGATTGCGATTGCCGCGCCCAGCGCCCTCGCCACGCCCTTAAAGCAGGATTCGGCGATGTGATGGCTGTTGGCGCCCTGTAAAGTGTCGATATGCAGGGTCATTCCTGTGTGAACGGCCAACGCCTGAAAGAACTCGCGGACGAGTTCCGTGTCGAAAGCGCCGATCTTGCCGCTCGGGAATTCGACGTTGAAGACGAGGAAAGGGCGGCCGGAAAGATCGAGCGCGACGCGGGTCAGGGTCTCGTCCATCGGCAGCAGGCAATCGGCGTAACGAACGATTCCCCGCTTGTCCCCCAGCGCCTTGGCCAGCGCCTGGCCAAGCGCAATGCCGACGTCCTCGACTGTGTGGTGCTGATCGATGTGCAAATCGCCCTTGGCGCGAATCGTCAGATCGATCAGGGAATGGCGCGCGATCTGATCGAGCATATGGTCGAAAAAGCCCACGCCGGTATGGACGTCCGCCTTGCCGGCGCCGTCGAGGAGCGCTTCAACCGTGATTTCAGTCTCTTTCGTCTTGCGCGTGACGCTGGCGCTGCGCATGGCTCGTCTCTGATTTGATGGGTCGTTCCGGAACGCGGGCTCACCGGTCGGGGCTTACTGGTCGAGGCTCACTAGTCGCAGGCTCACTAGTCGCAGGCTCAATAGCAAGATGCGCGCCGAATGGCCACCGGATTGCATAACGAAGCTCACGACGGAGAGGCGGAACAAGAGGCGCGCGCCTTGCGATTGTGTCGGCCCCGCCATAGATCGGGGAGTCGCCGAGCGCGCCGCCGAGGAAATCCCATGAATGACAAGGAGCAAGTCCCCGTTTGGCGCGCCACCACCATCGTCATGGTCCGCAAGGGCGGCCGGGCCGTTATCGGCGGCGACGGGCAGGTGAGCCTCGGCCAGACGATCATCAAGGGAAACGCCAAAAAGGTGCGCCGCCTCGCCAAGGGCGAGGTCATCGCCGGCTTCGCCGGCGCGACGGCGGACGCTTTCACCTTGTTCGAAAGGCTCGAGGCCAAGCTTGAGCAATATCCTGGGCAATTGGCTCGCGCCTGCGTCGAACTCGCCAAGGATTGGCGCACCGACCGGTATCTGCGCCGTCTCGAGGCGATGATGCTGGTCGCCGACAAGACGGCCGGCCTCGTGCTGACCGGCACCGGCGATGTGCTCGAACCGGAGACGAGCGAGCATGGCGCCGCGATGGGCATTGGATCGGGCGCCAACTACGCGCTCGCCGCCGCCCGCGC
>DASZFX010000210.1:0-2136 GCA_035939375.1 Roseiarcus sp. | reverse complement strand
GCCCGGCCACGCCGAGCAAGTGTTGGAGGCGGCCGAGACGCTGCCGACGGGTCCGAGCGGATCGACAAAGCGGCGAGACCCGAATCGACCGCCAGACGCCCCTCTTATCCCGTTTGCAAAGGATTAACCTTAACCTTGTGTAATTGCCGCTCTTAATCTCCATCGCCGATCGCGGTCGGGAGCGTTGATGTCCTTGCGAGACGCCTATCCCCGCCCGCGGTTGCTGGATCGGCACTATTATTTTTCGATGGCGCGGGGCGAAGAACTTCGCACCTACGCCTTGCGTCCTGTCGCGCTATGGGCGCTGGTCGCGCTTTTTCCGCTGCTGATCTTGTGGGGCGCCGGCGCCTCCGTCTTCATCGCCTTTCATGACGACATGCTCGGCGCGCTCGTCGCCCGCCAAGCGGAGATGCAATATTCCTACGAAGACCGGCTGGCCGAGGCGCGCGCCGAAATCGATCGGGTGACAAGCCGGCAATTGCTCGACCAGACCTCCTTCGAAGGCAAGGTCCACGAGCTTTTGTCCCGTCAAGCCCAGCTCGAGCAGCGAACCTCGATCGTCGCTTCGATGGCGAAAGAAGCCGAGGGCCGACCGATGGCGGTCGCTGCGGCCGAGCGCGCAAAGCTCAAGATCCAAGCAGCAAAGCCGCCCGGCGCACTGACGGCGATCCAAGCCGTCGGCGGCCCGAGCGACAGCGACGGCGCGCCGGATTCCGCTTCGGCCTTCGCCCCCATCGCGCCGACGATCGTCGCGCCCTCGCCAAAGCCGCGTCCGCTCGAGGAGCCGCGGGCGTCGATCAATGCGCATGAGCACACAAGCGCGCTCACTCCCGTCGACGCCGACCGTCTCACCCTCGACGAGGCGGTCAACGATCCGGCGGCGCCGGCGGCGACCCGGCTCAATCTCATCGCCTTTTCGCTCGACCGGCTGGAGCGGGGCCAGATGTCGGCCCTTGACGAGATCGGCCGCGCGGCCAGCGCTACGACCGCAAGGCTTCGCGAGGCGATCGAGAACGCCGGGGTCTCGCCTGACCGTTTCGCCGAAGCCGCGCCTAAGCGGACCCAGGCGGGCGGTGTCGGCGGCCCCTACATCCCGCTCACAGCGGACGCCAATGCGCCGGCCTTCGACCAGGAGGTCGCCAAAGTTCAGCGCGCGCTGATCGCCGCCGATCATTTGCGCGCCGTCGTTCCTTTCATGCCGCTGCGCCGACCGCTCTTCGGCGACGCCGGCGTGTCCTCGCCCTTCGGCTATCGGCCGGACCCGTTCCTTGGCCGCCCTGCCCTGCATCCCGGGATCGATCTCGTCCAGGAATACGGCTCGGAAGTCAAAAGCACCGGCGCCGGCCGCGTCACTCACGCCGGTCCCATGGGCGGCTACGGCAATATGGTCGAGATCGACCACGGCAATGGTCTGGCCACCCGCTACGGCCATCTCTCGGAGGTGCTGGTCGACGAGGGCCAGCAGGTTAAGGCCAATGAAGTCGTCGGCCGCCTCGGCTCGACCGGCCGCTCGACCGGGCCGCATCTCCACTATGAGGTGCGCATCGACGGCGACCCGGTCGATCCGATGCGCTTCCTTAAAGCAGGCGGGCTGCTCGCCGCCTCGGAATAGCTCAAGCGTTCAACGGAACGATGGCTTGGGCATGGCCCATGCCCGCCCCTCGGCCCGCCAGAGCCATCACAGGCGCGGCGGAGCCTTCATTTCGAAGCCTTGGCGCGATCGGCCAGCTCATTCAGCAGCTTGATCGAGGCGACGGCGAGGCCGTCGAGCGGGCGCGCCTGGCAATAGTCGTCGACCCATTTGACGATCTTGTCGGAGCTCGTCTGCGCCATGACGTTGACGCGGTAACCTCCGGCCGCCTGTTCAGCGAGAAAACCCAAGAGCCAGCTTCGCAAGGCCGATTTGCCGAATGCGAAGGGGCCGTTCCAGCTGTCGCAACTCAGGTCGCCATGGACGAAGAGCGCCTGATTTTCCTCAGCCGAAGCGCCCGGCGAGAAAAGGGAAAGACAACAGAGGATCATCAGCGATCTTATGGTCATGACCCATGCTCAACTTGTTCGGTCGCGCCCCAATGGCCGCGCCCGCCTCACGCGAATTCTTGCGGCCGCGTTTGGCGCGCCAGGGCGTCAAGCACG
>DASZFX010000209.1:0-2553 GCA_035939375.1 Roseiarcus sp. | reverse complement strand
TTTCAGAATGGTGCGCGCGCGCTGCTCCAGGCTTTTGGTCAGCCAATTGGCGTTTTGAAGATTGGAGGCGAGGAACAAGCGATCGGCTTCGCTCGCCTTTCCCCGCTTGATCGTCGTTGCATAGGTTTCGTTGACCAGCACGCGGGGCAGCGCGTCGCTGTTGAGCTCGATCCGCCAGGAGCCGTCGGGCGCAGTATCGACGAAAACGTCGGCGATCGCCAATTGCGTCGGCGCCGCGCCGAATGGGCGGCCCGGCTTTGGCTCGAGCCGGCGGATTTCGGCGATCATGTCGGCGAGGTCCTCATCGCCGACGCCGCTGAGGCGGCGGAGCTGCCCATGGTCGCGCTTTGCGAGCAGCGGCAGATTGGCGATGAGCGCCTGCATGGCCGGATCGAAGCGGTCGCGCTCGATCAATTGCAAGGTCAAACATTCGGCGAGATTGCGGGCAAAGACGCCGGTCGGCTCCAGGCTTTGCAATTTGGCGAGGACCTTCTCGATCTGGTTCAGCGGCGTGCCGAGGCGTTCGGCGATCTCGGCGAGCGAGCCGGCGAGATATCCTGCCTCGTCAAGCGCATCGATCAGCGCCCGGGCGATCATCAGATCGCCCGGATCGGTCAAAAGGATTGCGGCTTGCCGCTCCAAATGTTCGGCGAGGCTGACCTCGGCGGCCGTGTAGGCCTCCAGATTGGGCGCATCGCCATCGCCGCCGCCGCCCGCGACGCCACTCCAGGACGTCGCCGACAGCCCATGGCCCTCCAGGGGCGTTTGCGCCGCCGCCGCGACCACCGGGCGGTCGGGTTCGAAAGCGTTGTCGATCTCGGTATCGAGGTTTCCGGCCAGCGCGGCGGCATCGACTTCAAGCTCATTGGAGGCCCAATCGGGCGGCTCATCGCCGCTCGGCTTTTCGGTCGGCGCGGCAAAGTCCTCGCGCGGCTCGGCCTGTTCGCTCTCCTCGGCGCGCTCCAGCAGGGGATTTCGCTCAAGCTCGTTCTCGATATAGGCGGCCAACTCGACATTGGGCAATTGCAACAGCTTGATCGCCTGCAAGAGCTGCGGCGTCATCACCATCGACTGGCTTTGACGCATCACGAGTTTGGCCGACAACGCCATGCTGTTTACGAACTCACGGGATCTGACAACGCCCCTCACGAGCCTCGCGGCTCATTTCTTGCTTACAGTATATCGGCGGCCCAGCCCAGAGGACCAGGCGGCTTCGGCTGCAAACAATCTTTTCAGCGTAAATTTTGCTCTGCGGCCGACGCTCCTTGCCGGGTGATTTTGTAACTTATTGATAATTCTATCCTCGGCCTGCGCCTTGCCGCTCCGTTGGCGCGACGATCGTTGCTGGCCCGCGCTCCTTCGCCGTGAGGGGCCATATAAAGATTTGCTTATGTCTTTATTGCGCAGGGCCAATCGGCTTGCTAAGAGACGCCGCCGTCAGAGCGTTCCCCAAAGAGAACCAAAGAGAAACGAGCCCCCTCGCCATGTCCAAGCCCGCCCAAGATTTCGTCGTCGCCGACATCGCCCTTGCCGGCTGGGGGCGTAAGGAAATCGCCATCGCCGAGACCGAAATGCCCGGTCTGATGGCGACGCGGGCCGAATACGCCCTGAGCCAGCCGCTCAAGGGCGCGCGCATCGCCGGCTCGCTCCACATGACGATCCAGACAGCGGTGCTGATCGAAACGCTGAAGGCTTTGGGCGCCGATGTGCGCTGGGCCTCGTGCAACATCTACTCGACGCAGGATCACGCCGCCGCGGCCGTCGCCGCCGCCGGCACGCCGGTTTTTGCGGTCAAGGGCGAGAACCTCAAGGACTATTGGGACTATACGCATCGCATCTTTGAATGGGACGACGGCGGCTCGCCGACAATGGTGCTCGATGACGGCGGCGATGCGACGCTTCTGATCCACCTCGGCCTGCGCGCCGAAAAGGGCGATGCCGCCTTTCTCGACAAGGCGTCGAACGAAGAGGAAGAAGTGCTCTTCGCTGCGATCAAGAGCCGTCTCAAATCCAACCCAGGTTGGTACGGCCGCAACGCCGCTTCGATTCGAGGCGTCACCGAGGAGACGACGACCGGCGTCCATCGCCTCTATGTGATGGAGAAAGAGGGCAAACTGCTCTGGCCCGCGATCAACGTCAACGACAGCGTGACCAAATCGAAATTCGACAATCTCTATGGCTGCCGCGAATCACTCGTCGACGGCATCCGCCGCGGCACCGATGTGATGATGGCCGGCAAAGTGGCGATGGTGGCCGGCTTCGGCGATGTCGGCAAAGGATCCGCCGCGTCATTGCGCAACGCCGGCTGTCGCGTGATGGTCTCCGAGATCGATCCGATCTGCGCGCTGCAGGCGGCGATGGAAGGTTATGAGGTCACCACCATGGACGAGGCGGCGCCGCGCGCCGATATTTTCGTCACCGCCACAGGCAATGTCGACGTCATCACGCTCGACCACATGCGGGCGATGCATGATCGCGCCATCGTCTGCAACATCGGCCACTTCGATTCCGAGATTCAGGTCAATGCGCTGCGCAACTACAAGTGGCACAACG
>DASZFX010000208.1:0-10086 GCA_035939375.1 Roseiarcus sp. | reverse complement strand
GCTGGCGCGTTCGCTCGGTCGGCCCGATATGTCGGTCGATCGCGGCCTGGTTTTCGACACCGCGCAATTGGCGGTTCAATACGCTTTGTCGGGCGACGGTCTGGTGCTTGCCGATCCGCAGCTCTTCCAGGAGGAGTTGAGAACCGGGCGCCTGGTCAAGCCCTTCGATATCGCCCTCGAAGAAGGCTATGGCTATTACCTGACGACGCATCCTGAAGACCTCAACAACGAGGCCGTGGCGCTGTTCCGCTCCTGGTTGATCGCGCGTTTCTCGGCCGAAACCGCCGAGGCGTCCGCCGCGCCCACGGCGCCGACCGCGCCGCCGGTCGCCGATATCCAGGATGCCGACCCACGGCCAAAGCTGCGCGCCGCCAAGTAGCGACGGCGCCTGTTTCAAACGCCGCATGGCTGGCGCGTCCTTTAAAGCGAAACGAAGCCATCATCCTTAAGCCGCAGCGCGAGCCGGCTTGCCCATAAGCTTTGAGAGAGAAGGCGTTCAAGGCGCAGGACGGCCGCGCCGAGGCTCTTCGGCGGCGCCTATTGGCATGGCCCAATGCTAAAATAACGTGACTCGGCAGGCGCGGCGCGAGATAGGTTCCCCTCGACGGCTGGGCCAAAACGGCCTGAAGAGGCAAATCGCGCGCCTCGGCGAGGGAAGGGATCACACGATGAGCGATGCGGCTTCTGCGAGCGAAGATTCGCCGCGTCGGCGGCGGCGCGGCGCAGAACGAACGGCCACGCCCGCCGCGCCGCGCAGCCAACCGAAACTGCCCTTCAAGCCGGTCGATTTCCTATCCGTCGACGAACTGGAGGCGATCCATCACGCCTCGCTGAAAGTCCTCAAAGAGATCGGCATGGACTTCCTGCATCCGGAAGCCAAGGCCGTGCTCAAGGCGGCGGGCGCGGACGTCGATCCGGGTTCCGATCGCGTTCGTTTCGATCCCGCTCTGGTCGAAGCGCAGATCGGCAAGGCGCCGCGCGCGTTCACCTTGCATGCGCGCAACCCTCAGCGCGACTTGACGATCGGCGGCGCCTTCACCGCCTTCGCCTCGGTCGCCAGTGCGCCCAATTCCTTCGATCGCGACGGCGGGCGGCGGCCGGGCAATCATCGCGATTATCAAAATTTCATTCGTCTCGGCCAGACCTTCGACAGCATCCATCTATGGGGCGGCTATCCGGTCGAGCCTGTCGACCTTCACGCCTCGATCCGCCATCTCGACGCAATATTCGATCTGCTGACGCTCTCGGATAAGCCGATCCACGCCTATAGCCTCGGGCTCCAGCGCAATCTCGACGCGATCGAGATGGTCAAGATCGCGCGCGGGCTCGACGACGAGACCCTGGAGCGCGAGCCTTCGCTGTTCACCATCATCAATTCCTCCTCGCCTCTGCGGCTCGATACGCCGATGCTGGAGGGGATCATCCAGATGGCGCGGCGCAACCAGGTCGTGGTGCTGACCCCTTTCACGCTGGCCGGCGCCATGGCGCCGGTGACGATCGCCGGCGCGCTGACCCAACAGAACGCGGAGGCGCTCGCCGGCCTCGTCCTTGCGCAGCTCGTCCGGCCCGGGTCGCCCTTTGTCTATGGCGGCTTCACTTCGAACGTCGACATGAAATCAGGCGCGCCCGCCTTCGGCACGCCCGAATATATGAAGACGGCGTTGATCGGCGGACAATTGGCGCGGCGCTATGGCCTGCCGTACCGTTCGTCCAACACCAACGCCGCCAATTCTCTCGACGCCCAGGCGGCGTACGAAAGCGTCTTCTCGCTCTGGGGCGCCGTGATGGGCGGCGTCAATCTGATGATGCATGGCGCCGGTTGGATGGAGGGCGGCCTGCAAGCCTCCTTCGAAAAGATGGCGCTCGATGCCGATCTCCTCGCCATGGTCGCCGATTTCCTTCGTCCCGTCTCGGTCGAAGACAGCGAACTTGCGCTCGAGGCGATGCGCGAGGTCGGGCCTGGCGGCCACTTCTTTGGCGCGGAACATACCAAAGCGCGCTACCGCACCGCTTTTTATGCGCCAATGATTTCAGACTGGCGCAACTACGAGACCTGGCGCGAGGCCGGTTCGCCCACTGCCTATGACGCCGCCCATCGCCTCTACAAAGAGCGTCTCGAACATTACGTAAGCCCGCCGATGGAGGCCGACCGCCGCGAGGCGCTCGAAGCCTTCGTCGCCCGCCGCAAGGCCGAGGGCGGCGTGAAGACGGATTTTTAGAGCGATGGTCTGTTCGGATCGAAATCTGAACGCGCCGCCGTACCTTCGTTCGACGGCTTCGCCGCGACCTTCTCCCGCAAGCGAGAGAAGGGTTTGCGCCAGCCTGGCGCCACCCTGGTCAACGCGGATGCAGGCCGCGACGGGCGCCCTCTCGCACCTTCGGCAGAGGGTTAGGGTGAGGGTAAGGCGCCCGCCTGCCTGTCGGGTCGACCGCGTGGCTGAGCCGGCATGAATTCGCAAACTTTCGCCGCAACGGCCGGCGCCAGCACGCAAAGCCTTCTGACGACGCCGCGCAGCGCCGTCGCCGTTGTTTTCTTCGTCCTCGGTCTGGGCCTCGGTCTGTGGTCCGGCGCATCGGCGAGCATCCTGCGGCACGCCGGCATGACGGCGCCAGTCTTCGGGCTCGCCATGACGCTCTTCGCCGTCGTCTATCTCTCAGCCATGTCGAGCGGCGGATTGTTCAGTCGGTTTCTCACTTTGCGTCAATTGTTGCTGACGTTGACGCCGCTGTTGGGCGCTTCGACCGCCGCGCTGCTGTTGGCGCCGTCGATCGCGATGATTTTCGTCGGCCTTGTCGTCTTTGGCTTCTTCGCCGGACTGCTCGACGTGACGATGAACGCCGAAGGCACGCGCGTCGAGCATGACCTTGGCCGCACGATTCTCGCCGGCTTCCATGCCTGCGCCTCTTGCGGCCTGGCGGTCGGCGCCATTCTTGGCAGCCTGATCGCGGTGGATCTGAGCGAATGGGCGTCGGGGCTTCTCGCGATCTGCGCCTCCTTCCTGGCGACTTCGATCGTTTTCGTGGCGACGCCCGACCGGGGCCTCGATCACGCCAACGCGACGCCTGGCGAAGGCGCCGTCTTGTTCACTCGAACCCTTATCGTGATCGGCCTCGTGGTCGGCGTCTCGATCGCCGGCGAAGTCGCGGCGATGACCTGGTCGGCGTCGTTGCTTCAGGATGAAGCGCCGCGGCTGGCGGCGATCGCCGGCCTCGGCGGCGGGTTCTTTGCCGGCTGTCAGGCTCTTGTGCGATTTTTCGTCGACAGGCCACGTCGGGTCTTTGGCGACCGCCAGATGATCGTCGTCTCGCTCGGCGCCGCGGCGATCGGCTTTCTCATTGTCGCGGTCAATCTCGGCTTCGCGGGAAGCGTGGTCGGCTTTGCGATCATCGGCTTCGGCGCCGGCGCCGTCGTGCCCTGCGGCTTCGCGCTTGCTGTCAAGCGCTCGGCCTTCTCGCATTCGGCGGCGCTCTCCACGGTCGCGCTGTTCACCTCCGGCCCACGAATCCCGGCGCCGCTGGCGATGGGCGCGATCGCCAAATATGTCTCGATTGCCGCGGCCTTTGGCCTTTTCGCCGCCCTTCTCGCCGCCGCGATCGTCGCCATGCTCGCCTTCATCAAGCCGGATGGGTCCTACCAGGACCCAAGTCCGCGTCCGTCTCCTTAGAGGAGCCCATATGAAATCGCATACTCAAGTCGTGGTGATCGGCGGCGGCGTCGTTGGCGCAAGCGTGCTCTATCACCTGACCAAGGGCGGCTGGAAGGACGCCGTCCTGATCGAGCGGGCGGAACTGACCTCAGGCTCGACCTGGCACGCCGCCGGCGGCATGCATACGCTGAACGGCGATCCCAATGTCGCCCGCCTCCAGCAATACACGATCAACCTCTACAAGGAGATCGAGGCGCTCTCCGGCCAGTCCTGCGGCATGCATGTCACCGGCGGCCTCAACCTCGCAGGAACGAAAGAGCGGCTCGACTGGCTCAAGATGGCCAAGGCGCGCGGGCGCTACCTCGGCATGAATCTCGAAATTCTGTCGATCGAAGAAGCGTCGAAAATGTACCCCTTCATCGACAAGAAGTATTTTGTCGGCGCAATGTTCGACCCGATCGAGGGTCATCTCGACCCCTGGGGGGTCACCAACGCTTACGCCAAATGCGCGACAATGGCCGGCGCCGAGATCAATCGCTTCACCCGCGTCGTCGATCTTAAGGCCCGTGCCGACGGGGCCTGGGATGTCGTCACCGACAAGGGAACGATCGTCGCCGAACATGTCGTCAATTGCGGCGGCCTATGGGCGCGCGAGGTCGGCCGCATGGTCGGGATCGAATTGCCGGTCCTGGCGATGGAGCATCACTACCTCATCACGGAAGATATCCCCGGCGTCATCGACCCGAAGGTCGACAAGTTCCATGTCATCGACTTCGAGGGCGAGATCTACATGCGCCAGGAACGCGGCGGCATGTTGATCGGCACTTACGAGCAGGCTTGCGTTCCCTGGTCGGAGCGCGAAACGCCCTGGGAATTCGGCCAGAACTTGCTCCCCAACGATCTCGACCGCATTGCGCCGAGCCTCGAGACCGCCTTCGAGCATTTCCCCGAACTCGGCAAGGTCGGCATTCGCAAAGTGGTCAACGGCCCGTTCACTTTCGCACCCGACGGCAATCCGTTGGTCGGGCCGGTCAAGGGTCTCAAGAACTTCTGGGTCGCCTGCGGCGTCATGGCCGGCTTCAGCCAGGGCGGCGGCGTCGGCCTCGCTTTGTCGAATTGGATGATCGAAGGCGATCCCGGCTTCGACATCTGGGGCATGGATGTCGCGCGTTTCGGCGACTGGGCGAGTCTTCCCTATACCAACGCCAAAGTGCGCGAGAATTATTCGCGTCGCTTCCGCATCCGCTTCCCGAATGAAGAGCTACCCGCCGCGCGGCCTTTGCGCACGACGCCGATCTACGACCGGCTCGTCCTCGAAAACGCGGTCTTCGGCGAATATTGCAGCCTCGAAAATCCGTTGTGGTTCGCGCCCAAGGGCATGGAGCCGCAAGAGGACGTGACCTTCCGCCGCTCCAACGCCTTTGAACATGTCGGCGTTGAATGCCGCTCGGTACGCTCCGGCGTCGGCATGACCGAGATCGCCAATTACGGCAAGATCGAAGTCGACGGGCCGCGCGCCGCCGAATTTCTATCCTATGTGATGGCCAACAAGCTGCCGGCGGTCGGCAGGCTGGCGCTGACGCCGATGCTCAACGAGTACGGCAAGCTGATCGGCGACTTCACGATCGGCCGCTACGCCGAAGACAAGTTCCTGCTTGTCTGCTCCTACGCCGCGGAGGGCTACTATATGCGCTGGTTCGAGCGTCATGTGCCGCCGAACGGCGTTCATGTGAGGCCGGCCTCGATGGACTATCCCGGCCTTTCGATCGCCGGGCCGAAGTCGCGCGATCTCCTGCAAGCGATTACGCACGAAGACGTTTCGAACGAGAAATTTCCGTTCCTGTCGTTCCGCCGCATGGATGTCGGCATGATCCCCGCCCTTGTCGGGCGCGTCACTTTCACCGGCGATCTCGGCTACGAGATTTGGGTCAAGCCGGAATATCAGCGCGCGCTCTATGACCTGCTGCTCAAGGAGGGCGAGCGTTTCGGCCTGACGCAATTCGGCATGCGCGCGCTTTTGTGCATGCGCCTTGAAAAAAGCTTCGGCACCTGGATCAGGGAGTATCGCCCGATCTATGGACCTTACGAGGCCGGGCTCGGCCGCTTCGTCGATCTCAAGAAGAACGATTTTCTTGGCCGGGCCGCCGCCGCGCGCGAGAAGGAAGAGGGCGGCAAATTGCGCCTGCAGGGTTTCGCGGTTGAGGCGCTCGACGCCGACGCCTTCGGCGACGAGCCGATCTGGCACGACGGCAAAGTGGTCGGCTGGGTGACCTCCGGCGGCTACGGCCACACGGTCAACCAATCGCTGGCGCTCGGCTACATCCCCAAGGAGATCGCCGGCGCCCGCGAAGGGTTCGAGATCGAGATCATCGGCGAACGGCGTCCGGCCAAACGGCTCGATGCGCCGATTTTCGATCCGCAGGGCCTGAGAATGCGAAGTTAGTCCGCCGCCGCTGATGTCTTGCCATCCTTCTCCGGCCGGAACGGCGAGGATTGACGTTTTAGTTCGTTTGGACCAGCCAAACGAGCGGCGGCGCCCGGCTTGACGCCCGGAATTCCGCACTGTATTTAAGCGACTTCTTAAATACGAGCATGAACCCATGGCCGCCGACGCCCTCAGCGTCACCTTCAAGGCGCTCGCCGATCCCACCCGCCGCGCGATTCTTGCCCGCCTGGCGAGCGGCGAAGCCTCCGTATTGGACCTTGCGGCGCCTTTCGCCATGAGCCTGCCGGCCGTTTCCCAGCACTTAAAGGTCCTGGAGGGCGCCGGCCTCATCGCCCGCAGCCGCGCGGCGCAATGGCGGCCGTGCCGGCTCGATGCCGCGGCGCTGAAAGACGCGACCGATTGGCTGGATACGTACCGTCAATTCTGGGAAGGGAGCTTCAACAAGCTCGATTCCTATCTGAAGAGCGTGCAGTCAAAGGAGAGAGACGATGGGAATGCTTAAGGTGCAAGCCAGCGCGCCGCCGGATCAGCCGACGATCACCATGGAGCGCGATTTTGCCGCGCCGCCCGCAATCGTCTTTCGCGCATTTTCCGAGGCCGACGCGCTGAAACAATGGTACGGCCCCGACGGTTTCACGATCACTTTGATCGCCATGGACTTCCGCGTTGGCGGCCTCCTTCGGTTCACGATGCATGCGCCAGACGGGACGAACTTCCCCAATCGCATTCGCTATCGCGAAATCGTTCCGGGAAAACGCCTCGCCTATCGCCATGGCGTCGACGCTGACAATGATCCGAACGCGTTCGAAGTCGAGAACGTCTTCACGGCCCTCGGCGAGAATCGCACGCGGCTGGTCAGAATTGCGGCCTTCCCCTCGATCGAGGCGCGCAACGCCGTGATGAAATTCGGCGCCGTCGAGCTCGGGATGCAAACGATCGAGAAGCTGGCCGCCTATGTGGAGCGGGTCGGCGTCTGAGGCGTTGATTTCGGCGGGGGTCAGGCGAGACGCAAACGCCCGCCTTTCCCGCCGCTTCGCTCGGCGGTTTTCGGTCGCCGCGCCGGGCCCGCCACTATTTCTGTTTTTGCGAAAACGCAGGGCGGTTTGGCGCCTCACCCCCGACTTTCCAATCTGCGCCTCGGCAGGCGCGAGATTTTATTCTATGTGCGTCGGGAGATCGCCCTTGTCGGCGACGAATCGAGGGCCCGATGGGGAAAGTCATTCCGGTGATCATGTGCGGGGGGTCGGGCACGCGGGTCTGGCCGGAATCGCGCGAGAGCCTGCCAAAGCAATTCATCCCCCTGATCGGGGAGACCTCGACCTTCCAGTCGGTCGTCAAGCTCCTCTCCGATCGCGCGATCTTCGAGGAGCCGATCGTCATCACCAATCTCGACTATCGCTTTCGCGTCGCCGAGCAGCTCGAAGAGATCGGCGCCAAGGCGACGATCGTGCTCGAGCCGGTGCGACGCGACAGCGGACCGGCGGTCGCGACGGCCGCCGTCCTCGCGGCTCGATCAAGTCCCGACGCGGTCCTCGCGGTACTGGCGGCCGATCACGTGTTCAGCGATGGCGGACGTTTCGCCGAGCTTTGCCGGGAAGCGGGCGAGGCCGCAGCAGGCGGCCTCATCGTGACTTTCGGCGTCAAGCCCGATCATCCGGCGACCGGCTATGGCTATATTCGCGCCGGCGATCCAATCGACGCCGCCGGCAAGCTGCGCAAAGTCGCGGCTTTCGTCGAAAAGCCGGACGCCGCCACGGCCGAGCGTTTCGTCGCCGAAGGTTATCTTTGGAACTCCGGCAATTTCGTCTTCCGCGCCGATATCATGCTCGGCGAACTGACGCGCTTCGAGCCCGATATGGCGAGCGCCGTGGACAAGGCGGTCGCCGCCGCGCGTCGGGATCTCGAGTTCCTCGTCCTTGACAGCGCGAGCTTCGCCGGCGCGCCGAAGAAATCGATCGACTATGCGGTGATGGAGCGAACCGACAAGGCGGCGGTGATGGCCGCCGATGTCGGCTGGTCGGATGTCGGATTGTGGTCGACGGTCTGGCGGTTGAGCGAGCGCGACAGCAACGGCAACAGCCTGCGCGGCCAGGTCTTCGCGGTCGATTCGCACAATGTCCTGGTGCGCTCCAGCGACCCCCTCGTGGCCGTGATCGGCCTCGACAATGTCGTCGTGGTTGCGACGGAAGATGCCGTGCTCGTCGCGGACCAGCGCCGCTCCGACGAGGTCAAGCAACTCGTCGAGACCCTCAAAGCGAAGAACCGCCGCGAAGCGACCGAACACAAGCGCGACTATCGTCCCTGGGGCTATTACCAAACCGTCGACGAAGGCGCGCGATACAAGGTCAAGCGTATTGTTGTGAAGCCGGGCGGGCGGCTGTCACTGCAAAAGCACCATCATCGCTCCGAACATTGGGTGGTGGTGCGCGGCGCAGCGGAGGTCGCGCGCAACGGCGAGGTTCTCGTCGTGCATGAAAACGAATCGATCTATCTGCCGATGGGCTGCGAACACCGCATGGCCAATCCCGGCAAGATCAACCTCGAACTGATCGAGGTGCAGACCGGCAGCTATCTCGGCGAAGACGACATCATTCGCATCGAGGACGTCTATAATCGCGCTTGAGCCTTGCACTGCGGCCGGGCGATTGCCTTGATTTTCTTTGGATTTTGTTGCGACGGCGAATGAGAGCGCCGTCGCCCAGGTCGCCGGACCAGCCAGCCGCTTAGGGGCGGCGCTGGCCCACGTGCAAGCGTCTCAACCGCGCGCAGCTTGGCGGGCGATATGGGCGATATCGGCGCGGTCGATGCCGATGTCCTGCAGCTCACGGTCGGTATAGGTCGACAATTCGTGCAGGACCTTCCAGTAACGACGACGCTCTTCCAGGTAGCGGGTAATGAAGGCGAGTTTCATGTTAAGAACTCCTTCTCGCTGTTCTCCATCAACACTGCCTTGAGAGCAGCTTGACGGTTCATTCCCCTGGACGTTTCTTCTCCAAGACGGGCTCTACATACGATGCTGCATCGCACAAGTCAAGACGCGCGGCCTCAACCTATGTGAAGTTTGCATGAGAGCAGCGTGTCAAAACCGCGGCGATTGGTTAACATTCCCTTAAAAAGCGGTCATCTCCGCCAATATTGACTTTGATTTGGTCATCTGCATGCAAATTGCGCATGGCATGCGGCGACACGCCGCGCCTAGCTGTTTGGCGCCGCACAACAATGTGATCGAAAGTCACCGATGGGACAGAGAATCCTTCAGGCGCGCGCTTTGGCCAGTTCCTGTCGCGCGGCAAGGCGCAGCAGCAACTGATCGGTCGAGACGGAGCACAGGGAAAAGCCGCGCCGGGCCAGTTCGTTGGCCCGTTCGCCGGTATGGCAGAAGGCCGCGGCGAATTTTCCATGCGCCTTGGCGCGAGCGACAATCAGGGTCAAGGCCGCATCGACATCCGCGCCTTGCGCATCGAGCGTCGCCCCATTGTTGAGCGCGATCGAAAGGTCGGACGGACCGACGAAGACGCCGTCAATGCCCGGCGTCGCCAATATGTCGTCGAGCGCCGCGATGGCTTCGCGCGTCTCCACCATCGCGATGGCCAGCGTCATATCGTTGGCGTGGCGCAGATAGTCGGCCGGCTCGTAGCCCGTATGGGTCAAGGCCGCGCGCGGCCCCCAGCTTCGCTGACCAAGCGGGGGAAACTTCATGAAGGCGGCGAATTGGCGCGCGTCCGCAGCGTTGTTGATCATCGGCGCGATGACCGCCGCTGCGCCGGCATCGATCACCCGCGAAGCGGTGGAGAAATCGCCGATCGGAATGCGCACGATCGCCGGCTTGCCGGCAAGCGCCACCGCCGCAATGCCCTTGAGCGCGCCGGTGAGATCGACCGAGCCGTGCTGCATCTCCATCACCGCCGTGTCATAGCCGTCGCGCGCGAGCTGCTCGGCGATCACGGGCTCGTTAATGCCGACCCAAGCCGTGAAGAGGCATTCGCCGTTTCT
>DASZFX010000207.1:0-4836 GCA_035939375.1 Roseiarcus sp. | reverse complement strand
CAGACGCGCAAGCGGTCGGCGTTCGGATGCTGCTTGGCTTCGATCACGCGCGCGACGACGAAGCCCTGATATTTCGTCGCGGGATTCTCGACATTTTCAACTTCGAGGCCGATACGCGTCAGCGTTTCGACGATTTCGGCGAGTGAGGCCGTCGTCTCCAGATGATCCTTGAGCCAGGAGAGGGTGAATTTCATTTGTCTCTGTCTTCTACCGGCGCACGAGCATGCGCTCGGTCAAGCCGCGTTGGCTGAATGGATCACCCGCTCAAGCCTCCCGCCAACGTCGGCAGGTCCAGCGGCCTAAAACCGTAATGGTCGAGCCAGCGTACGTCCGAATCGAACAGGTCGCGCAAATCCGGAATGCCGTATTTCAGCATGGCGATGCGGTCGATGCCCATGCCCCAGGCGTAGCCTTGCCAAACGTCCGGATCGAGGCCGCAATTGCGCAAGACATTAGCGTGAACCATGCCGCAGCCGAGAATCTCCAGCCAATCCTCGCCTTCGCCGAAACGAATTTCTTCGCCCGTACGCCGGCATTGTATGTCGACCTCCGCCGAGGGAGAGGTGAAAGGAAAGTAGCTGGGGCGAAAACGCATCGCCACATGCGGCACTTCGAAGAAAGCCTTGCAGAATTCTTCGAGCACCCATTTGAGCTGGCCGAGATTGGCGGTTTTGTCGATGACCAAGCCCTCGACCTGATGGAACATGGGCGTATGCGTCTGATCCCAGTCGGTGCGATAGGTGCGGCCGGGACAGATCACGCGGATCGGCGGCTTTTGCGTCAACATCGTGCGCACCTGCACCGGGCTGGTGTGCGTGCGCAAAAGCTTGCGCTCGCCTGTCTCGTCAGGCGGCAAGAAGAACGTATCGTGCATTTCGCGCGCCGGGTGGCCGGGCGGGAAATTGAGCTTGGTGAAATTGTAATCGTCGCTCTCGATGTCCGGTCCTTCCGCGATCGAAAAGCCCATATCGGCGAAAATCGCGGTCAGTTCGTCGGTGACTTGGCTGATCGGGTGGACGCGGCCCGTCTCGAGGCCGCTGACGCGCGCCGGAAGCGTCACATCGAGCGCTTCGGCGGCAAGCTGGGCTTTGCGCGCCGCCGCCTTCAGCGCGGCTTTGCGCGAAGCCAAGGCTTCGCTCACCTTGTCTTTCAGGCCGTTGATCGCCGCGCCTTGAACCTTACGTTCTTCCGGCGACATTTTGCCGAGGCTCGCCAGCAGCGCCGAAATCGCGCCCTTCTTGCCAAGCGCGCCAACCCGCACCGCCTCCAGCGCGGCTTCATCGCAGGCGCCGTCGATGGCGGCGAGCGTATCTGATTCTAGTTCGAGAAGGTCGGTCATGAGCAGACGAACAAAGGGGGCGATTCGGCGCGGCGACTAATCTCACGCGGTCCACGGCTTTTCGAGGTCGGCGCATGCGCGACGAAAAAGCCCACCGGGAGGCGGGCTTTTCATCAAGAGCTGTCGCCGCGCTCTTCGATCAAGCCGCCTTGGGCAGATGGCCCTTGGCTTCGGCCACGATGGCTGCAAAGGCCGCCGGTTCGTGAATGGCCAGTTCCGAAAGGACCTTGCGGTCGACTTCGATCCCGGCCACGGACAACGCCGAGATGAAGCGGCTGTAAGTCAGGCCATGCTCGCGCACGGCCGCATTGATGCGCTGGATCCAGAGCGCGCGAAATTCGCGCTTGCGGTTCTTGCGGTCGCGGTAGGCGTATTGCATCGCCTTTTCGACGGCTTGCTTGGCGACGCGGATGGTGTTCTTGCGGCGGCCAAAATAGCCCTTGGCGGCGCGCAACGTCTTCTTGTGCTTGGCGTGGGCGGCGACGCCGCGTTTGACGCGAGACATGTCGATCTCCTCGGAATCTCTAAAGCAAGGGCCGGGTCAGCCGTTCGGCAGGAAATGTTTCTTGACCCGTTCGCCATCGGTCTTGAACAGGATGGACGTGCCGCGCAGGTTGCGGATCTGCTTATTGGTCCGTCTGATCATCATGTGGCGCTTGCCGCTCTGGGCATAGACGACCTTGCCGGTTCCGGTGATCTTGAAGCGCTTCTTCGCGCCCGATTTGGTCTTCAGCTTGGGCATTTGGCTCTCCTGAAGGGTTAACCCCTCTATTGGTCAGCGAGCCTTGAAGGCCCGTTCGCGTCGGAATGAGCGAAAGAACCGCCACGGCAGCCCTGACTGGCCGGGCGGTTCGAAGGCGCGTCTATAGGGGCAAGCGGCGCCTGACGCAAGCCGCCGCGCCGTTGCCGCCAGCGCTCAACTCTCCAGAACTCGTCTGGCCGCTTTTTACTTTCGTTTGCAGCAGAATGGGCCAGTAAGACATGTGGCAGCGAGTGATCCCTTTCCACCGATAGGAGGACAAGCGTTAGATTTCGCCAGGATTTACTTAGAACTTTCGTTGTGCTCGCTGCGGCCGGCAACGACTGCTTAAGTCATTTCAGACATCCTTGGCCCGTAATACGGGCCATTTTCACTAAACTAAATGAGTTTCCGTTGAGCTTTCGTTCCGGAACCAGTCGGTTTCTTCGGTCGAGATCAGGCGTCAGTCTGATACTCTACCTTGCACTTTGCGGGCTCTTGGCCAGCTTGGTCGGCTCTGGCTTCTATTACTCAAGCCTGTCCTGGTTCAAGGAGCATAAAAGCCAAGAAGAGGTGACCGCCCTTCGCCTCGTCGACGCTTTCGTCGCCAACTATTCTTCGCTGCGCAAGCAACTCGGCGGCGATGCGCCGGTGCCGGCGACCTATCGCGCGCATTCGATTGACGCGTTTAACGCAAAAAACAGCGCCGGCGACGCCTTTCGCCTGCGCTCGGTCGGTCGCGCCGGGCGCGAGATCGCGACGGCGCCGTCGGACGCCGAGATGGCGCGGGCGATCGAGCTCTTCGCGGCCACGCCCAACCCAAAGCCCGAATCCGGCCTGTTGAGCCTCGACGGGCAGCTCACTTTTCGCACCCTCTATCCGATGATCGCCAGCGAACAGAGCTGCGTCGATTGTCACAACAAGCTGCAACCGCACGGCGCCGGCTGGAAGCTCAATGACGTGATGGGCGCCTTCGCGATCGATACGCCGATCGCCGGCTTCCTTCGCACGATTTTCATGCAAAGCGTCGGCATCAGCCTCGGGCTCTTCCTGGCGCTCACCGCCGTCGGCGTCGTGCTCGCCATTCTGCAGTTTCGCCATATGCTGGATCGCGAGACGGCGGCGGCTGAAATCAATCGCGCCAAGACGTTCTTGGATACGATCATCGAGAACATGCCGGTCATGGTGACCGTCAAAGAGCTGCCGACGCTGCGCTACACGCTGGTCAATCGCGCGGCGGAGGTCATTTTCGATGTGCCGCGCCGAGAAATCGTCGGCAAGCGCCCGCATGACATCCTGCCCAAAGCGACCGCCGACCTGTTTGTCGCCAGCGACAGGCAGGCGCTCGACCAGGCCGGAACGCCGGCGATGTTCGAACATCGCGTCTCGAACAAACGACTTGGCGAGCGCATCCTGGTGACGCGGAAACTGCCGGTCGACGGCCAGGGCGGCGCGCCGCCCTATCTGTTGTCGATCTCCGAAGACATTACGGAGCGAAAGCGCGCCGAGGAGCGCGCCGCCTTTTTCGCCCGTCACGACGCGTTGACCGATCTGCCCAATCGGACCGCGTTCCTCGAACACCTCGAAACGACTGTGGCGCGCGCCGGGGCGAACGCCGCCTCTTTCGCGGTCGTCTGCATCGACCTCGACCGGTTCAAGGAGATCAACGACGTCTTCGGCTTCGCCGCAGGCGATACGGTCTTGCGCGAATGCGCAAAGCGATTTGGAAAGGCCGCGGAAGAGGGCGCGATCGCCCGTCTCGGCGCTGACGTCTTCGCGGTGATCCTCGCCGACGGAGAGATGCCCGCGGCGGCGGAAATTCTGACCGGCAAGCTTCTCACCGCGGCCGAGGAGCCGTTCAGGCTCGATGATAAGCTGGCGCAGCTGCACGCGAGCATCGGCGTGGCGATCTATCCGGCCGACGGCGCCGACGCCGCCTCGCTGCTGGCCAACGCGAATGCGGCTCTCGAGCGCGCCAAGGACGAACGCGGCGTCGTGCGCTTCTTCGCCACCGAAATGGATCAGCGCCTGCGCAAACGGCGCGCCATGCAGCATGATCTTGGTTTCGCCATCGCGCGGGACGAGCTCGTACTGCACTATCAACCGCAGGCTTCGATCGCCGGCGAGATCACCGGTTTCGAAGCGCTGCTGCGCTGGCGACAGGGGGATGGTCATGTCTCGCCGGGCGAGTTCATTCCTCTCGCCGAAGAAAACGGACTGATCCTGCCGATCGGCGAATGGGCCCTGCGCGAGGCGTGCCGTGAAGCCGCATCCTGGCCGGCGACGCTGCAAATCGCCGTCAACCTTTCGCCGGTTCAGTTCCGGCGCGGCGACCTGCCCGGCATGGTTCAAGCGGCGATCGAGGAAAGCGGCCTCGCCCCCGGGCGGCTCGAGCTCGAGATCACGGAAGGCGTCCTGCTTGGCGATACGTCGCGCGCCCTGTCGGTCCTGCGCCGGCTCAAGGCGCTCGGCGTGCGCATCGCCATGGACGATTTCGGCACCGGCTATTCCTCGCTCTCCTATCTGCAGTCTTTCCCGTTCGACAAGATCAAGATCGATCGGGCCTTCATCTCCAATCTCGAGGGCAACACGCAATCGGCGGCCATCGTCACGGCGGTCATCGGACTCGCCCGCGGTCTCGGCCTTCCGGTCCTTGCCGAGGGCGTGGAGACCGAGAGCCAACTGGCGTTTCTCGCCCGCGAATCCTGCGACGAGGTGCAGGGCTACCTCATCGGCAAGCCGCGCCCCATCGAGGTTT
>DASZFX010000206.1:0-2739 GCA_035939375.1 Roseiarcus sp. | reverse complement strand
AGCTCGGCCTCGGCGCGCTCGAAGGCGTCGCTTTCGCCGGCCAGTTCCAAGGGCGCCGCGACATTCTCGAGCGCGGTCATGGTCGGGATCAAATGAAAGGATTGAAAGACGATGCCGATCCGCGCGCCGCGAAACCTCGCCAGCGCGTCCTCGCCCATGCCGGCCAGCGAGACCCCGTCGATGACAATGTCGCCGCGATCGGCGCGTTCGAGGCCGGCGAGCGTCATCAGCAGCGTCGACTTGCCCGACCCCGACGGGCCGACGAGGCCGACCGCCTCGCCGCGAGCGATTCTCAACGAGATCCCTTGCAGGATGTGGACGCGCGCGGCGCCGCGGCCCAAACTTAAGTCAAGATCGCGAATTTCAATCGCGGGATCAGCCATGCCGGGATCGCTTTCCGTGCCGTCGTTTGGGTCCACATATGGGCATTCGTCGCCGGGCGTCCACTTTCGGCGCCCGATCGGCGGCCTGCGCGGTCTTCTGGTTGCGGCCGCGCTCATCCTGTCGGCTGCGCCGGCGAGCGCGCGGACGGTGCAAATCGTCGCGCTGGGCGACAGCCTGACCGCCGGGCTCGGACTGCCGGCGGGAGAGAGCTTCGCCGACGTCCTGCAAAAGGCGTTACGCGCCAAGGGCTATGACGTCGATGTCGCCAATGCCGGCGTTTCCGGCGACACCGCGGCGGACGGCCTGGCGCGACTCGACTGGGCGACGCCTGAAGGGACGGACGCGGCGATCGTGGAACTCGGCGCGAACGACATGCTGCGCGGCCTTGATCCTGCCGCCGCCAAGACGTCTTTGGGCGAAATCCTCGCCCGGTTGCAGGCGCGGCATGTGCCGACCCTCATCGCCGGGATGCGCGCCGCGCCCAATCTCGGCGCGGACTATCAACGGCGCTTCGATGCGATCTATCCCGACCTCGCCGAGAAATACGGCGCGGCGTTCTATCCGTTCTTTCTCGACGGCGTCGCCGCCGATCCCAAACTCAATCAGAAAGACGGCATCCATCCGACAAAAGAGGGGGTCGAAGTGATCGTCGCAAAGATGCTGCCGGCGGTGGAGGCGCTGATCGCCAAGGCGAAGCAATAGCCGGCGCGCGATGCGCATGGACTTCGACCGTCGTTGCGAGGAGCCAAACGATGAGGGAAATCCATGCGCCGACGGGGAGATGGATCGCTTTGCTTCGCCCGCAATGACGGCTGAGGGAGGTTCAAAATGACGGCGCGTGCGAGCGCCGCTCTCGCCTTGTCCCTTCAGGCAGGTCGCTCAAAAAGGCCGACCCATCCGGGCGCGTCGCGTCCCTTCTCCTGGCGCGCGGCGGCGGGCTGCAACAACCGCACGTCAAAGCCAGCCTCCGCTGCGCCGTTCGAAAGGTACGACCGCGAATGGGCAAAGCGCAGCGTCGCGCCGAGTCGGTAGCCTTCGCCCTCAAAGGCTTCGGCGGTGAAAACGAAGAGCCCGCTCTTCGCCAGCGCGTGCGCGACGGCGAGGAAGAGGCGGTTCAAGTCGCCGAAATAGGGTAGGGCGTCGGCGGCGACGATGAGATCGGCCGAGGCCGCCGCGCGGCTTTCGAGAAAGGCGCAGATCTCGCCGGTCCCGGCCTCGTCATAGACGCCGCGATGGCGCGCTTTGGCCGCCATCGCCGGGGACAGATCGACGCCAATCAGCGTTTCAACCCGCGAGCGCAAGGCGGCGCCCATCAACCCGTCGCCGCAACCAAGATCGAAAGCGCCCGCGAAGCGGCGGCCGGGCGCGACATCGTCCAGCGCTTGCACGATGAGGGTCGGGCCGCGATAGGCGAGTCTCTCCGTCAGGTGCTTTTCGTAACGCGGCGCATAATCGTCGAAGAGTTCGCGCACATAAGCCGGCGGCAGGGCTGCCGGCGACACGGCGCCGAGGCGGGCGAGCCGCGGCGCGGTGCCCAGCCGGTCTTCCGGGTCGATCGCCAGCGTCGCCCGATAGGCGGCGACCGCGCTCTCCGTCTCGGCGAGCATCTCGCGCGCTTCGCCAAGCGCCAGCCAGGCCGGCGCCCATTGCGGCGCGCGTTCAAGCGCCTGCTCCAGCACCTCGGCGGCTGCGCGCCAGTCGCCTTCGCGTGCGGCGCTTTCGGCATAGGCATACCGGCGGTCGGCGATCGGATCGCTGGAGGATCGATACATTCTCGAACTCGCGTCGTGGCGATCTCGGTTGAACAATCCTTTTGTCATTTTCGGGCGGGCCGACGGCCCGACCCGCAATCTCGAACTAACGCCGCCGCTCCGGCGGCGGCGCAAATGGATTCCCGATCATTCGCTGCTGGAATGTCGGCAAATGACAGCGCGTGAACACGCTAGGATCAATCCGCTCATTACCTGACTTTCGGATTGAGCAATTCCAGCGCGCGCGGCGAATCCATATTGGCCTTGGTGATCAGCTGGGCGCCGGTGTCGATGGAGGCGGGAACCTGCTCGCCCTTGGAGGCGGCGAGCGCGATCTTGATCCCGTCATATCCCATCTCGAATGGGTCCTGGAGAACGAGGCCGGCGAATGCGCCGTCTTGCAGGAGCTTCGCGATTTTCGGATCGGAATCGAAGCCGATCGCCTTGATCGCGTCGGATTTCTTGGAATCGACGAGCGCCTGGCCGACGCCCCCGGTCGCCATCAGGTCCAAGGCGAAGACGCCGCGAAGGTTGGGACTGGCGGCGATCAGGTCGGCCGCGATCTTGACGCTGGTCGCAGCGCGGCCGTCCGCAGCCTTCTCCG
>DASZFX010000205.1:0-14791 GCA_035939375.1 Roseiarcus sp. | reverse complement strand
GGCGAGGTTCTCGCAAAGATGCGTCTGGACATAGGCCTCGGGGTGCTCGCCGACGAGCGCGCCTGCGGCTTCGAGCTGGGCGTCGCTCGATGTCGGGGCGAAGCGCGGCGAGATCGCGTAGTCGAGCCGGCCCTTGCCGCGCCAGCGCTGAATCAGCGCCTTCGTTTCGTCGTAGCCGCGCTGCGGCGTATCGCGCAACGCTTCGGGCGCGTTGCGGTCCATCATCACTTTGCCGGCGATCATCCGCGCGCCGCGTCGCTCGCTTTCGACGAAGAATGCGTCAACCGACTCTGGATGGACCGTGCAATAGACCATCGCCGTCGTCGTGCCCTGACGAAAGACCTCGTCGAGAAAGAAGCGCGCCACAATATCGGCGTGGGCCGGATCGCGCAGTTTCTGCTCTTCGACGAATGTGTATTTCTGCAGCCATTCGAGAAGCTGCGCGCCATAGGACGCGATGACGCGCGTCTGTGGATAGTGGATATGCGTATCGATGAAACCGGGGATGACCAGCCTATCGGAATGATCGTCGACCGTCGCGCCGGCCGGCGCCTTCAACGCGACGTCGCTGAAATCTCCGACCGCCTTGATCAAACCGTCCTCGACGAGCACGCCGCCCTTCTCGATGAGGCGAAAAGCGTTCGCGCCGGCGAGACGAGGCTCGTCGGCGAAACTGAGGACTCGTCCGCGTATGACGCGGGATGCCTGCTTCACGCGAGAATATCCTTGATGCGCAGCCCCGCGATTCGGTCGATCTGTTCAAGGGCGCTCGCCAATTCCGCCTTGGCGTCGTTCCTCAGCCGCGCTTCGAAAGCAGCGAGTATCTCCGCCTTGCCGCGACCCTTGACCGCCATGATGAAGGGGAAGCCGAAGCGCGCGCGATAGGCCTCGTTCAGCGCGGTGAAGCGAGCGCGTTCTTCGTCGGTCAGGCGATCGAGCCCGGCGCCGCCCTGTTCGCCCGTCGACTCAGGCGTCAGCCTCTTGGCCAGCGCCAGCTTGCCGGCAAGATCGGGGTGAGCGTCGACGAGCGCGCGCTTTTGAGCATCGCTCGCGGCGCGCATTGCCCGGGCCATTGCCGCGGAAAGGCCCTCGGCCCTGTCCGCTTCGGGTCCCAATCCGGCGTCATAGGCGGCCGCGGCGATCCAAGGCGAGTGTTCGTAGACGGCGCCGAAACGCTCGATGAAGAGCGTGCGCGTCAGGCGCGAGGGACGCCATCCGCCGGCCGGCGGATGGCGGGCGATCCAATGGCGGGCGATGTCGATCCGCCGCGCGATCCAGACCTTTTCGTGACCGCGCACATAATCGAGGAAACGCGCGAGCGAAGCGGCGCGGCCCGGGCGGCCGACCAGCCGGCAATGCAGCCCGATCGACAGCATTTTCGGCGCGGTCGCGCCTTCGGCGTAGAGCGTGTCGAAGGAATCCTTAAGGTACGAATAGAACTGATCGCCGGAATTAAATCCGCCGGGGACAGCGAACCGCATGTCATTTGAATCGAGCGTATAAGGAATGATCAGTTGCGGACCCTTGGGCCCCTCGATCCAATAGGGCAAATCATCGGCATAGGCGTCCGAGCAATAGAGGAAGCCGCCCTCCTCCATGCCCAGCGGGATCGTGTTGATCGACGAGCGGCCCTGATAAAAGCCAAGCGGCCGTTCGCCGGCGACTTCCGTATGGATCGCGATCGCCTCGGCGATGTGCTTACGCTCGACGTCGATCGGCGTATCGCGATAGTCGATCCATTTGTAGCCGTGCGTCGCGATCTCCCAGCCGGCTTCGTTCATCGCCGCGATCGCGCTCCGGTTGCGGGGCATTGCGATCGCCACCGCATAGACGGTGACCGGCATTTCCCGTTCCGTGAAGAGGCGATGAAGGCGCCAGAAGCCCGCCCGCGAGCCGTATTCGTAGATCGATTCCATATTCATGTGGCGCTGACCCGGCCAGGGCGCCGCGCCGACGATTTCGGAGAGGAAGGCCTCGGAAGCTGCGTCTCCGTGCAAGATGTTGTTCTCGCCGCCCTCCTCGTAATTGACGACGAATTGCAGCGCGACCCGCGCGCCATTCGGCCAGTCGGCATGGGGCGGCGTGCGGCCGTAGCCGATCATATCGCGGGGGTAGGCGTCGTCGCTCATCAAAAGGCCTCTTGGGATGGGTCCCATGACAATAAGCGTAACGCGAGCGCCGACTTCTTCCTAACTTTTGCAAAACAGCTTCGCATGGCGTCGAAGAGCGCCAAGGCGTTGGCGGCTGGTGGCGCTTCGCCTAACATCGCGTCCTGCGTCCTGGGGATGATTGCGCGAAGGCAGGTTTAGCCAGAACGACCCGTCGTCATCAAGCCTTCGCCGCTCCCTCGCTTCGCCACGATCGCGCCGCTGAGGGCCTAAGGGAGAAACGCGATGGAGGAAATTTCGCTGTCGATCGAAGCGCCGCTGGCGCGCCTGAGGCTCAATCGGCCGGCGCGCCGCAACGTGGTTTCGCAGGCGATGTGGCGGGCGCTGCCGGAACTCTGTTGGCGGATCGAAGCCGCCAACGAGGCGCTCGTCGTCATCGTCGAAGGCGTCGGCGACCATTTCAGCGCCGGCGCCGACATCAACGAATTCGAGGCCGTCTATCGCAACGCCGAGACGACGCGCAATTATCTCCACGCCATCCAGGACGGATTGAACGCACTGATCACGCTCGACCGGCCGACGATCGCCGCCTTGCGCGGCAACGCAATCGGCGGCGGCCTGGCGATCGGGCTTTGCTGCGATCTGCGCTTTTGCGCCGAGGACGTCCATATCGCGATTACCGCCTCCAAACTCGGCCTGCTCTATGGCTTCGTCGAAACGCGGCGCCTCGTCGATCTGGTCGGCCCGGCGCGGGCCAAGGACATCATCTACAGCGCCCGTCGTCTCGACGGCCGCGAAGCTCTGGCGATCGGCCTCATCGATCGGCTCGTTCCGGGCGAGCAGCTTGACAAGACGGTCGGGACCTACGCGCGAGATCTCGCCCGGCTCAGCCAGCATTCGATCCGCGGCTCGAAATTCGCGATCGAGGCGGCGATGCGCGGGTTGACGACGGAGACCCAAGCCTTCCGCAGGTTGATCGAGGACGCGGCGCGCGGCGACGACAGCGTCGAAGGCCGGCTCGCTTTCGCAGAGAAACGGGCGCCGAATTTCAAATTCCGCGGACGCGTCGAACATCTCGATTGAGCGCGTCGACGAACTCAAGCGGCGGCTGGACGCGCCGGAAAGACGAGGCAGGACGTCGTCGCATGGGCGATGATGCGCCCTTGCGGATCGGTGAGCCGGCCTTCCGCGGTGCCCATTTGCCGGCCGACATGGACAGTCTTGCCCTCGGCGCGCAACAGGCCTGAGTGCGGCGTCGCCGCCTTGGTGAAATGCACGACGAGGTCGAGCGTCGTCGCTACAAAGCCCGGCTTCAAAGCGGACTGGATCGCGCAGGTCATGCATGAATCGAGCAAGGTCGCGGCGTAGCCGCCGTGCACCACGCCCATGGGGTTGAGATGGCTTTCGTTCGGCGCGCCCGCAAAGACGACCCTCCCCTCTTCCGCCTCGATGATGTTGAAACCGATCAGCACCGCCATCGACGGCGGCGGATGGGCGCCGTTCATGATCGCGCGAACGAAATCGAGCCCGCTCATCGCCGTGAGCTGCTCGGGAGGCAATGTGCGGCTGGTTTGGACTGCAACGGCGGATTGCTGGCTCATGCATTCCTCGCTCGCTCTGGCCTGAGACTGGACGCGAATTCAAACCATATAGTTTACATATAAACGAAGCACGACATTGCCGCCGGCGCAATCCGAATTCGGCGAAACCGACGCATGCCAGCCTTGCAGCGCAAGTGTGCCTCGGAGACATGTCAGAAGGCGTCAGCAGCAACTCACGCCAACAGGGCGCGCGCTTCCTTCTCGCTGAGCACGGCGGGCCTTACATCGGCCGGCGGCAACCGGATCGCCCGGCGCTCCGATCCGGCGCGCAGGATCGCCTCCATCGCCTCGAGCGCGTGAAGGGCGAGGTCGCCGCCCGCCCGCGCCGGTCGCCCGTTGCGGATCGCCGCGGCGAGATCGGCGACGCCCAGCACCCGGTAATTGGCGACCTTCGGCTCGGCGACCGGCTGGTTGAGCACGCCGAAGACATCCGCCGCCGTGTCATACGGCGTCCAATCGCCGCCACGCTTGGAGATTTCGACGATGCCGCCGAAGAAATTGGGATCGGGCGCGCGCAGCGAACCTTCCGTACCATGAATTTCGATCGGCGGCGCGCCGTGACGCCAGACGTCCCAACTCATTCCGGCGACGATATTCGCGCCGTTGGCGAATTCGAGAAGCGCGAGCGCGGTCGTCGGCGTCTCGACCTTTATCGTCTTGCCCTTGTTCGGACCGGCGGCGGTGATCAGGCGTTGGGCCTCGCCGATCGACGTCATGGCCTGCACGCGGACGATCGGTCCAAGAAGATTGATCAGCGCTGTGACATAGTACGGACCGAGGTCGAGCACTGGTCCGCCGCCCGGCTTGTAGAAAAATTCCGGGTTCGGGTGCCAATGCTCCATGCCGTGGCCGAAGACGAAAGCCGTTCCCGTCACGACCCGCCCGATCGCGCCTTTGTCGATCAACGCCCGCGCCTTGCGGCCCCCCGCGCCAAGGAACGTATCCGGCGCGGAAGCGATCGAGACGCCCTGCCGGTTCGCCGCGGCGACGAGCTTTCGCCCCAGCGCGGCGCGGACGGCCAAAGGCTTTTCCGTGAAGACATGCTTGCCGGCGGCAAGCGCGGCCATCGACACCTCGTAATGCGCATTGGGCACCGTGAGATTGACGACGATGTCGATGTTGGGCGAGGCGAGCAGCGCTTCGACCGACAGTGCGGCTACGTCAAAGGCCTTGGCCTGCTTGGCCGCGGCCTCGGGGTCGACGTCAGCACAGGCGACGACCTTCAGGCCTTTGAAAAGAGGCGTGTTGCGGAAATAGACGGTGGATATGGAGCCGCAGCCGATGACGCCGAGGCCGAAGGTTTTCATTGGGTCGCGCCTTTCAATCCCATCCTCGGGCCGCCTCGATCGCATGACGCGCAAAGCGTTCGTAATCCTTCGGCGCATCATGTTCGGCGACGAGGATTTTCGCGCCCGCGGCCGTTCCGGCGGCGACGATCGCCTTTAGATCGAGGACGCCGAAGCCCGGATCGGCCCATCCCTCCTCATCGCGCTTGTCGCCCGGCTTCGCCAAATCCTTCACATGCAGCGCGCCGATGCGGCCTCGGTGGCGCGCCAGCCAATGCAATGGGTCTTCGCCGGACCGCGCGATCCAGCCGACATCGGCCTGCCATAGAATCTTGTCGCCGGCGGCAAGGATGATATCGATCGGGTACGAACCCGTCGGCAGCGCCCGCATTTCAAAATCGTGATTGTGCCAGGCGAAGCCGATTCCCTCCGCGTCGAACTTCTCGCCAAGCGCCGCGAGGCGCGAGCCCAAGGCCTTCCACCCTTCGGCGTCGGCAGGCCTCTGCGGCGGCCTCAGATAGGGCGCGACGACGAGCCTGACGCCCAGTTTGCGCGCGATCGTCAGCGCGCGAGCGAAATCGCCTTTCAGGAGATCGAGGTCGAAATGTCCGCTCGGCGCGGCGAGACCGCGCCGGCGCAAGGCCGCGGCAAAATCATCGATGGCCTCGTAAAGCCCGCCATAGGGCTCGACCTGGCGATAGCCCAGCGCCGCGAGCGTCGCGAGTTGCGCTTCGAGCGGGGGAAAGCCGCGCGCCGAATAGAGCTGGAAGGACAGACGATCGACGGCCGGCACGATTCTTCGCCTTTTGAAGCGCATAGCGCGTTCCGATGATAGCGATGACGCCGGCGCGACGCGACGCGATTATTTCGCCGAGATCGACGAGGTGACGTCCCAATCCTGCGGCCGCCCTTCGATGGGCGCGGGCGGTCGCGGGCTCATCGGGGCCAGCGCGACGGGCCTCGTCGGGGCGGCGACATAGGCGCGAACCGGCGGCGGCAGGGCGCCGCTCGGAGCGTGGAGATCCATCGGCGTCGCTCCGGCCGGCCCTTCGAGGCGGGCGACGTCCTGCGGCTCGTCGATATCGGGCGCCGGCGGCAGATTGTCGGTCGGCGGCGGCGCCGGCAGGAGGTCCGGGCTCAGCCTCGGCTTGCAATAGCGGCGAGGGCCGGTGTTGGTCGCGCCATGCATCGCGAGGTCGAGATGAAAGTGATTGTAGTGGAAGACGTCGGCGCCGGGCCCCAACACGGTGGTGAAATGCTGGCAGGCGCCGGCATGGACCTCGCGCAGGAAGGCGGCTTCCTGGCTGTCGGCATGTCTCCATTCCTTGACGATGCTGATCAGACGCCCGTCCGCAAGCCTGAAGCCGCTGATGTCGATGGCGTTGCCGAAGGAGTGCTCCGAAAGCTGGGCGCCGGGAATATTGTCGACGCTGCGGCAGCTATAGGCGCCGAAGGCCGCGAGGCCGACGACATTCTCGCCAAAACGCGCCTGGGCGCGCGGCTGGACGACATCGGAAAGCCATGCCTGCAAGGCCGGGATCATCGAACAATCGATCGTCACCGGCCCATCGACGCTCACCGTCCCGCCGAGAAGGCCCGAGACCTTGAACGGATGATAGAGGCCGCAAATGCCCGGCCCGTCGATCTCATTCATCGGCTCGACATAGGCGGAGGGTTGGACGAGCTTTTCGGCGAGGCAAGCCTGTTCGGCCTGGGTGCGCCAAGCCGGACGCTCCGCGCGCTCGTAGAACCCGCAGCCGACAAGCGAAAGAAGGGCTGAAGAGCCCAGGAGCCATGGCAATACGCGACGCGCCATTCAAGAAGAAATGCGCGCATCCGCTTAACAAAGGTTGAAGTATCCGGAAGAGCCGGCGCCGGACGCTTAGGCGGCGGCGGGTTGCGCCCCAAGCCATCTTGGCGCCAAAGTCCGGCGCCATCAGCCGGGTGAAGCCGTTTGCGCTGGGCCGCAAATCGACGGGCGGGAGCGGACGGAAATGACGCGTTTTTTGCGGGGCTGGGGCAAAGCCGCCGCGATTGTCTTAGGTCTGACGCCGCCGAGCCTGGCTGCCGCGCATCCCCATGTCTGGGTCACCATGCGCAGCGAAATCGGCTTTGCGCCTGACGGAAACGTGACCAGCGTCATCCACGACTGGACCTTCGATGAAATGTATTCGGCTTTCGCGACGCAGGGCCTCGCCCAGAAGGGCCAATTGGCGAAGCGGGAGGATTTCGCGCCGCTCGCCAAGGAAAACGCCGGCCAGCTCGCCCAAATCGGCTATTTCACGGTGGTCAAGATCGGCGGCAAGCAGGTCGACTTCGGCATTGTCACCGATTATTGGATGGAGGAGAGGCCGGACCATCTCGTGACGCTGCATGTCGTCCTGCCGCTGAAGACGCCCGAGCCGCCCGGAAAATTCGTCACGATGATGGTCTCCGACCCGGAATTCTTCATCGACTTCGAGTTCGACGACAAGGACCCGGTCAAACTCGACAATCCGCCAGCCGGCTGCTCGCTGTCGATCACCCACCCCGCGCCTCTCGACGTCGCCGACACCAAGAAGCTCAGCGAATCCTTCTTTACCAATCTGTCGCCGGGCGCGGGCTTCGGCTTCAAATTGGCGAGCCGCGCGATCATCGCCTGCCCATGACCGCGTTTTCGAGCCCACACGTTCTTTTGCCGCTCGGCCTCGCCGCGGGCCTTCTCGCGCTCGCCGCTGAGCCGGCCCTGGCGCAATTCGCGCGTCGGCCTTTCGAGGTCGCCGGCGGCGAGGGCGGCGGCCAGGCGGTGGGGATAACGGGATGGATTCTCGCCGAGCAGGCCCGCCTGGTTCACCTGATGACCGGCTGGATGAAGGCGCTCCACGAAGACCGCTCGGCGATCTGGGGCCTCGCCGGCCTCAGCTTCGCTTATGGCGTCGTTCACGCGGCCGGGCCCGGCCATGGCAAGGCGCTCATCGCCTCCTACATGCTGGCGAATGAGCGGGCGCTGAAGCGCGGGATCGCGCTCGCCCTCTTTGCGGCGCTGTTGCAGGCCGCGGTCGCCATCGCGCTGGTCGGCGTCGCGGCTTTGATCTTCCGCGCCACCTCCTCGCAGATGAATGACGCGGCGCTCGTCGTCGAACTGGCGAGCTACAGCGCCATCGCCGCGATCGGCGCCTGGCTCGTCTGGGTCAAGGGACGAGCGCTCGCCGGCGCCTTTCGCGCGGGCCTTGCGCAGCGCGCCGTTCTTGCCGGCGGCGCGCTCTACCCCAAGGCGCCCTGGCGGCCGGTGGTCGCCCTCGGCGCGCCCGGTCAATTTCGCGCCGGAGCGCCGGCGGACGGCGAGGGCGGGGCCGCCGATTGCGGCCATGTTCACGCGCCCGATCCGCGCCAATTGGGCGATGGCTTTTCCTGGCGCAGCGCCGCGGCGACCGTCTTCGCCGCTGGGGCGCGGCCCTGCTCAGGCGCGATCCTCGTGCTCGTCTTTGCGCTTGCGCAGGGGCTGTTCCTCGCCGGCATCGGCGCGACTCTCGCAATGGCGCTCGGAACCGCATTGACGACCGGCGCGCTCGCCGCCCTCGCCGTTTTCGCCAAAGACATCGCGTTGCGCTTCGCGCGGCAGGATTCTGCGCTTGCCGGGCTCATCGCCCGCGCTTTCGAATTCGCCGCCGCCCTCGCAATCTTGGCCTTCGGCGTCGCGCTGCTCGTCTCCGTCGGCTCGTCGCTCGGCGGGGCGTGAGCCAGCGAAGATCGCGCCCGTCAGACGGTGGCGATCGCCAAGCGCTTTTTCGCCTTGTCCGCCGCGCCGCGCGCCGAGGCCGTGACGTTGAACATTTCCAATCCGTCCAGCTCCTGATCGGTGACCGGCGTCAGCGCCTGATCCATGTAGCGCCGCGCCAGAGGATCGCGCTTGATCGCGCGCCGCGCCGCCGCCATGCGCCAGATGATGCGCGAAATGGCGATATGTTTGGCGATCAGCCCAAAGACATATTTGGGATAGAAAACGAAGGGGCTTTCGATCGGCATGCCGGGCCGGCGATCCCGCCGCACCTTGCGCCGCAAGTAGCCGCCTTCGAGCGGATGGATTTTCTCGATCGTCACGCAGCCGTAGAACCACAAGAGCAGGAACATCATCTTGCCTGGGCTTATGCCGGTCGCGACGGCCCGGCGCATGACCGTCTCCATGTGCTCCGGCGTATAGTACGTCTCCCAGGCGAGACGATAGGCGCGCTCCCAATCCTGCCTCGACATTATCGGATGAGCGGTCACGACATGTTCGAGATCATATTTGTTCATGTCGGGATCCATCGCGATCCCCGCCGCGGCGAGTTTCTTGTGATCTTCCGAACCAGGTAGAGGCGTCAGGCAGAAGAACTCCAACAGATCGAGCGGCAATTCGCGTTGAATGATCTTGATGTCGCGAACGATGGATTCCGGCGTGTCGACCGGGAAACCCAAAATGTAACCGGCGTAAGTGAAGCAACCGACCTTCTTCCACTCCAAAAGCATGGCCCGATATTCGGCGATGCGGTTCTGTTTCTTCTTTGCGCTCGTCAGGCTCTCCGGATTGATGTTCTCCAGTCCGAGAAACACCCGCTTGACGCCCGCCGCCGCCGCCTTCTCGATGAAGCGAGGAATGCGATGGCAGAGCGTGTCGACTTGAATGACGAAATTGAAATTCAGTCCCTCGCGCCGCATCGCGATCATGCGGTCGAACATCGGCTCCCAGTTCTTGTTGCGCGCGAGGTTGTCGTCAGTGATGAAGAAATGGGTGATGCCTTGCGCGAGATTGGCGCGAATGATCGCCTCGACGTCGTCGGGCGTACGGTAGCGCGACTTGCGCCCTTGTACGTTGATGATCGTGCAAAAGGAGCACTGGAACGGACAACCCCGCCCGGCGTCGAAGCTAGTGACGACGCCTGCAGTGCGCTTGATGCTTTCGGCCGGCAGCATTGGGGTCGGCACGCCTTCGAGGCCGGGTAAATCGTTCATGAAATTATAGAGCGGCTGCAAAGCGCCGGCATAAGCGTCCTTGAGAACCGCCTCGAAGCGGCCCTCGGCCTCGCCGGCGAAGAGCGAGACGCCAAGCGCCTGCGCCTCCCTCATGTCCTCAGGCATCTCCGGCAACATGGCCAGACAACCGGAGACGTGGAAGCCGCCGATCGCGACATCGACGCCCTCGGCGCGAAACCGCCGGGCGAGATCGACGGCATGAGGAAACTGATTGGATTGCACGCCGACAAGGCCGACAAGACCCCGTCCGCCAGCCGCGCGGATCGCCCGCGCAATGCGCTCCGGGCGGATGCGCGTGTTGGTCTCGTCAAGCGCCACAATCTCGATCTCGACGTCTTCACCCAGGATGCGACGGTCGCGGCAATCGGCGGCGAGCCCATGCAAAACGGCGAGCGAATTGGAGGGAATCGCCGAGCGCGCCCACTGAATGACATAGCCGTCGTCGTCATAATGCGACGGCTTAATCAAATAGAGCGCGAATTTTGTCGGCATGGGCGGCCTCACATGCGGCGACTACGAGCCAACATCGCGGCAAGAGTCAACCTGCCAGCCGGCCTCATGAACCGTCCGGACGGTCCATCCGCGAAGCGACGGCTGACAGGCAAACTTGCCGACCAAAGCGCATGGCGCTACAGCCGCCCGCCGTCTCAATCGGATTCGCCATGCCCGCAAGTCCCGAAAATCTTTTCGCCTTTCTCGCCGATCTCGCGGTCCCGATTGAAACGGTGGACCACGCCCCGCTCTTCACGGTCGAGGATTCTCGCGCCCTGCGCGGCGACATCTCCGGCGGCCACACCAAAAATCTTTTCCTCAAAGACAAGAAGGGCCGCCTCTTTCTGCTTGTGCTCGACGAGGCGGCGGCGGTCGATCTCAAGCGTGTCCATGAGAAAATCGGCGCGCAGGGACGCGTCTCCTTCGGCTCGGCCGAGCTCCTGGAGGAAGTTTGGGGCGTCAAGCCGGGCGCCGTGACCCCGTTTGGCGCGATCAACGATCGCGACGGCCGAGTGACGGTCGTTCTCGACGCCGCGCTGTTGGACGAAGCCCGGCTCAATTTCCACCCGCTCGTCAATACGCGCACGACCGGCCTCGCCAGCGCCGATCTCGTCAAATTCCTGCGCGCGACCGGCCACGAGCCGATGATCGTCGCTCTGGTCGAAAACGGCTGATGGGCGGACAATATTGCGAAAACGCCGGCGTGGCGCCATGTAGTGGCGCGAGAAACGAGTATTTTCCTGGAGCGATCGATGGCGGGCGAGGCGGTAAATACCGGAGCGGCGGTCAAGGACGTCACCACGGCGTCCTTCCGCGAGGACGTGCTGACCGCCTCGACCAAGCAGCCGGTGCTGGTGGATTTCTGGGCGCCCTGGTGCGGCCCCTGCAAACAACTGGCGCCGGTGCTGGAAAAGGCGGTGGCTGCTTCCGGCGGCAAGGTCAGGCTCGTCAAGATGAATATCGACGATCACCCACAGATCCCGGGCCAGCTTGGCATTCAATCGATTCCGGCGGTCATCGCCTTTGACAAGGGGCAGCCGATCGACGGCTTTATGGGCGCTTTGCCGGAAACGCAGGTGCGCGGCTTCATCGAGCGGCTCGTCGGTCCGCTCGCCGGCGGGGCCGGCGAACTCATTGCCGAAGCAGAAGCGGCGCTCGCCGCCGGCGATCCGGCCGGCGCTGCCTCGCTCTACGCGCGCGTGCTGACCGAGGACGAGGGCAACGTCAAGTCGATCGCCGGCCTCGCTAAGATTCATCTCGACAACGGCGACCTCGAACAGGCCAAGGGCGTGCTCTCGCTCGCTCCGACGCCCCCGCCTGGGCGCGACCCCGATCCGGCGATTTCGGCTGTCAAAGCCGCGCTCGACATCGCCGACCAGGCCGCTTCGCTCGGCGAGGTCGCGCCGTTGGAGGCGGCGCTCGCCGCCAATCCGAACGACAACAAGGCGCGTTTCGATCTTGCGCTGGCCCTTAACGCGCGCGGCGAGCGCGAGCGCGCCGCCGATCATCTGCTTGAAATCGTCAAGCGAGACCGCAAATGGAACGAGGACGCGGCCCGCAAGCAATTGGTGCAACTCTTCGAGGCCTGGGGACTGATGGACCCCGCCGCGGTGACGGCGCGCCGCAAATTGTCCGCCCTTTTGTTCTAGTTCCGTAGGGGGCCGGCCTGTCGGCCCCGTAGAACCGCTCACGATGAAACTCAATCGCGTCTATCAAAGCCCCGCCGAACTGCCGCGAACGATTCCCGTCTTCCCGCTGGCGGGCGGTCTATTGCTGCCGCGACGGCCGCTGCCGCTCAATATTTTCGAGCCGCGCTATCTTGCGATGATCGACGATTCGCTGAACGGGGAGCGCGTCATCGGCGTGATCCAACCGAGCACAGGCGAATCGGCCGCGGAGCCGCGGCCGGAACTCTATCCGATCGGTTGCGCCGGCCGCGTCACCCAATTCGCCGAGACGGGCGACGGGCGGTGCCTTGTCACTTTGACCGGCGTCGCCCGGTTCCGCATTCTCGACGAGCCGCCGACTTTGACCCCCTATCGTCAGGCCCATGTCGACTTTTCGCATTTTGCGAGCGATTTCCGTGAGGGCGAGGGCGAAAGCGACGTCGATCGTCAGGGCCTCCTCGACGCCTTGCGGCAATTCGCCGAGGCGAACCGGTTCAAGGTCGATTGGGACGACATCGAACAGGCTTCGAACGAGGCGCTGGTCAATGGCCTATCGATGCTGAGCCCGTATGGGCCGAAGGAAAAGCAGGCGCTGCTCGAAGCGGCGACCTTGCGGGCCCGCGCGGAAATGCTTGTCGCGATCACCCACATGGAGCTGGCGCGCGGCGCCGACGCCTCTACGCAAGTACATTAGCAGGCGGGGTTCAAGCGCCGACGCCGTTCAGTGCGAGCAGCGTCTCCATGCGCTTTGCCGCGCGATCCGGATCGATGATCAGTCCAGCGCGGTCGGCCAGGCGAAGGACATCGGCGTAATGAAGGATCGCGCGCGCAGACTGCATGCCGGCAAGCATCACGAAATGATCCTGGAAGCCGTTGAGCCAGGCGAGGAAGACGACGCCGACCTTGTAGTATTGCGTCGGCGCTTCGAAGATCTTGCGCGAGAGGGCGACGGTCGGCGCCAGGATCGCCTCATAGCCGGCGCGATCGCCGGCGCCCAGCTTGACGAGAGCAGCGGCGGCGGCCGGCGCGATCGGATCGAAAATGCCGAGCAAACCATGCGAATGGCGCTCGCCGTCGCCGGCGATGAGTTCGGCGTAGTTGAAATCATCGCCCGTATACATCCGCACCTTCGCCGGCAATTTCTTGCGCATCTCGACTTCTTTCGAGGCGTCGAGCAGTGAAATCTTGATGCCGTCGATGCGCGACGCGTGGCGCTGGATAATGTCGAGCGCAACATTCATCGCCGCCTCGAACCCGCTCGCGCCCCAATAGCCGGCAAGGGCGGGATCAAACATTTCGCCGAGCCAATGCAGGATCACCGGGCGGCCCGCTTGCGCGATGACCCGGTCATAGACGAAAGCGTAATCGTCCGGCCCGCGCGCCAGGCGCGCAAGGGCGCGGCTCGCCATTAAGATCGCGCGTCCGCCGTGCTTCTCGACGACGCCGACTTGCTCCTCATAGGCCGCGATCACATCTTCCAGCGATCGCGCATCGTGAGCGTCAAGATGATCCGTGCCGGCGCCGCAGGCGAGGTCCGCGCCCGGCCGCGCTTTGGCTTCAAGGAGCGCTCGCGCGATCAGCTCTTCAGCGCCGGGCCAGTCGAGGCCCATGCCGCGCTGGGCCGTGTCCATGGCCTCGGCGATCTTGAAGCCGAGATCCCAGAGATGATGGCGGAAGGCGAGAGTACGGTCCCAATCAACCGCCGTGCGCCGCCAGGGATCGGCCTCGCCGAGCGGATCGGCGACAACATGGGCGGCCGCGTAAACGACCCTCGGAAAGGCCTGCGATTGCTTTGAGGGAAACGGCGAAGGCGGCGAGAGTTCGTAAGGAGCAAGCGACCGATCGGCGCGCGGCAGGGAAAGTTTGGGCACGCGGCTCCTCCCTAAAGGATCCCCCGCGCGTTCTCTTTGCGATGAATGGGCGAGCGGCGGCGCGGTCGACACGGCCCTCGCCAAGACCAATTCACTAGAACGTTCCAAAGTCAAGGAGGTCACGGATTAATTTCTAATATGCTAATTATTTCAATGAGCGTGGAACAGACTTGACAAGACAAGTCCCGAGCAATAGGAACGTTCCAACAAAAGCGTTGCGGCGCGGGCCGACGCGCCGAGACGACTAGGGAGGCGAACCTATTGGGCGACCACAAGCCCGCGCGGCGCTCGACCACGATGATCGACATCGCCCGCGCAGCCGGCGTGTCGAAATCGACCGTGTCGCTCGTTCTCAAAGGCTCCGATCTCGTCAAGGCCGACACCCGCGCCCGCGTCGAAACGGCGATCGATCGCCTCGGCGATGTATACAATCGCGGCGCCGCGAACTTGCGCGCCTCCTCCTCCAGTTTCGTCGGCATGGTCATCAGCGATTTGACCAATCCGTTCTTTGCAGAATTGGCTGTCGGCATCGAGAGCGCCCTTTATGCGCTCGGCTTCGTGCCGATCCTCGCCAACACCAACGAGGACGTCGAGCGCCAGGCCTATGTGCTGCGTTCGTTGCGCGAGCACAGTGTCGCTGGGATCATCATGAGCCCGGCGCGCGGCACGAACGCCTGGACGCTCGCCAATCAATTGCCGCCGACCATGCCGACGATCATCACGATGCGGCGCATCGCCGGCGGCCCCTTTCCCTATATCGGTCCCGACAATCGC
>DASZFX010000204.1:0-3507 GCA_035939375.1 Roseiarcus sp. | reverse complement strand
AACGCGCCTGCATCTTGCTTTCACCGCCAGGAGCCGTGCGGAAGTGCGGGCCTTCTATGAGGCGGCGATCGCCGCCGGCGGCGCCGATAACGGCCCGCCCGGCTTGCGCCCCAACTATCATCCGAACTATTACGGCGCGTTTGTAATCGACCCCAATGGACACAATATAGAGGCAGTCTGTCACAGCCCGGAGGCGTGACTCAAGCTTTGGTCAGATTGGCAAGTCCCACCGGCGGTCCTTGAAACCGCCAAGGCGAGGAGAGTTTAGATGGCGGCCGTCCAAGAGACAGTCGACAAGGTTCGTTCGATCGACGTCAGCGAATATAAATACGGCTTCGTCACAGAGATCGAATCCGACAAGGCGCCGAAGGGCCTCAACGAGGATATCGTCCGCTTCATTTCCGCCAAAAAGGGCGAGCCGGAATGGCTGACACAATGGCGGCTCGAAGCCTATCGGCGCTGGCTGACCATGGACGAGCCCAAATGGGCGCGCGTCGAATACCCGCCGATCGATTATCAGGATCTCTACTACTACTCCGCGCCCAAGACGGCCCCCGGCCCGCGCTCGCTCGACGAGGTCGATCCCGAATTGCTGCGCACCTATGAGAAGCTCGGCATCCCCTTGCGCGAGCAGGAAATCCTCGCCGGCGTCGAAAGGCCGAGGGTCGCGGTCGACGCCGTATTCGATTCCGTTTCGGTGGCGACGACCTTCAAGGCTGAACTCGCCAAGGCCGGCGTCGTCTTCTGCCCGATTTCCGAGGCGGTGCAAACGCATCCCGAACTCGTCAAGAAATATCTGGGGTCCGTCGTGCCGACCTCCGACAATTTCTTCGCGACGCTCAATTCGGCGGTCTTCTCCGACGGCTCGTTCGTCTATGTGCCACCGGGCGTGCGCTGTCCGATGGAGCTCTCGACGTATTTTCGCATCAACGAGCGCAACACGGGTCAATTCGAGCGCACGCTGATCATTGCCGACAAGGGCGCCTATGTCAGCTATCTCGAAGGCTGCACGGCGCCCAAGCGCGACGAGAACCAGCTCCACGCCGCGGTCGTCGAACTCATCGCGCACGACGACGCCGAGATCAAATATTCGACGGTGCAGAACTGGTATCCCGGCGACGCCAAGGGCAAGGGCGGCGTCTTCAACTTCGTGACCAAGCGCGGCGATTGTCGCGGGCCACGCTCGAAAATCTCCTGGACGCAGGTCGAGACGGGTTCCGCCATCACCTGGAAATATCCGTCCTGCATCCTGCGCGGCGACAACTCGCGCGGCGAATTCTATTCGATCGCGATCTCCAACGGCCGCCAGCAGGTCGACAGCGGCACCAAGATGATCCATCTCGGCAAGAATACGACAAGCCGCATCATCTCCAAGGGCATCGCCGCCGGCCAGTCGCAGAATACCTACCGTGGCCAGGTTTCGGCGCATCGCCTGGCCACCGGGGCGCGCAACTTCACCAATTGCGACTCGCTTTTGATCGGCGACAAATGCGGCGCCCATACCGTGCCCTATATCGAGGCGAAGAACTCCTCCGCCACATTCGAGCACGAGGCGACGACCTCGAAGATTTCCGAGGACCAACTCTTCTACTGCCGGCAGCGCGGGCTTTCCGGCGAGGAGGCGACGGCGATCATCGTCAATGGCTTTGTGCGCGACGTGCTGCAGCAATTGCCGATGGAGTTCGCGGTCGAAGCGCAAAAGCTGATCGCGATCTCCCTCGAAGGGAGCGTCGGGTGACGAAGCCGATCGTCAATCTTGCCGAAGTGCCGTTGCGCGAAGGAGGCAATGGGAAGCAATTTGCGGCCAAGCTCGGCCGCGTCGGCTCTCTGATCGGGGCGCAGAAGCTCGGCTGCCAGTTGCATATCGTGCCGCCGGGAAAGAAGGCCTTTCCGCGCCACGCGCACCATGTCAATGAAGAGATGTTCCTTGTTCTGTCTGGCGAAGGCGCCTATCGGCTCGGCGAGGAAACCTATCCGATCCGCGAGGGCGACGTGATCGGCGCCCCGGCGGGCGATGCTTCGAGCGCGCATCAGATCGTCAACACCGGCGCGGCCGAATTGCGCTATCTGGCGTTTTCAACGCGCCTCGATCCCGAAGTAGTGGAATATCCTGATTCCAATAAATTCGCGGTGGCCTCGATGGTCCCGCCCGACAAGGGACTGATCGCGGCCAAGCTCGTCTATATCGGCCGTCGCGAGGGCACACTCGACTATTTCGACGGCGAGGAATGAAAGAACCATGATGCTTGAAGTAAAGGGCTTAAGCGTTGAAATCCACGGCAAGCCGATCCTCGACGGGCTCGACTTGACCGTTCGGGCCGGCGAAGTCGCGGCGATCATGGGGCCGAACGGTTCGGGCAAATCGACGCTGTCCTATGTGATCGCCGGCAAGGAGGACTACGAGGTCACTTCCGGCGAAGTTCTTGTCGTCGGTGAGAATATCCTCGAACTTTCGCCGGACGAGCGCGCGGCCAAAGGCCTCTTCCTCGCCTTCCAGTATCCGACCGAGATTCCCGGCGTTGCGACCATGACCTTCCTCAAGGCGGCGCTGAACGCTCTCGCGCGCCGGCGCGGCGAAAAGGAGCTGACGACAGCGGATTTCATGCGCCGCGTGCGCGCTGCTGCCGATCGCCTGAAGATTGACCCGGACATGCTGAAGCGGCCGCTCAACGTCGGCTTCTCGGGCGGCGAGAAGAAGCGGATGGAGATTTTACAGATGGCGCTGATCGGTCCGCGCCTCGCCATTCTCGATGAAACGGATTCCGGCCTTGACATCGACGCTTTGCGCATCGTCGCCGAAGGCGTCAATGCCTTGCGCGATCCGGCCCGCGCCTTTCTCATCATCACTCACTATCAGCGCCTGCTCGATCACATCCGGCCCGATGCCGTGCATGTGATGGCGAGGGGCAGGATCGTCAAAAGCGGCGGCGCCGAGTTGGCGCTGGAACTCGAACGCAACGGCTACCGCGACTACGCAGCGGACGCCGCGTGAGGCGACGATGACAGCCCATCCGCTGGCCGCCCGCACCGCCGCCGAAAGCGCTTTCGCCGAACAATTCTCGGCGGGATTGGGCGCGTTGCCCTTGCCGGAGCGCGAGGCCGCCTTCCGAACCTTTACGGCCAAGGGCTTGCCGACCCGCCGCGACGAAGCCTGGCACTATACGGACCTGCGCCAGCGCCTGACCCGCGTCGCGCCGCCGGCTGAGGCGCCTGACGCTGCGGCGATCGCGGCGGCGCGGGCCCGTCTCGCCGAGCTTCCCGCTGCGACCACGCGGCTCGTCATCCTTGACGGGCGCTTCATCGCGGCTTTGTCGTCCCAAGCGCCGGAGGGCGTAAAGATCGTCTCGCTCGGCGAGGACGCCCGGGCGGGCAGGGCCGCCGCGCCTGATCTCGGCGGCGCCGTCGACGGCATGCTGGCGCTGAACGGCGCTCTCGCCCAAGGCGGCTGCGTGATCAAGATCGCCCCTGAACTTGCGCTGACCGCGCCCATCGAGATCCGTCACTGGA
>DASZFX010000203.1:0-4761 GCA_035939375.1 Roseiarcus sp. | reverse complement strand
TCATGAGCAACGGTATTCTGAAAAACAGAATATCTCAATCAAATGTTCGTTTTTGCAGAAATTATCTAGTGCCGCCAAAGTCGTAACGACGGCGTCGTCGCCCGGCGCCGCCCGGCCATTCGCGCGAAGGCGAATGCGTCGTCCCGCCGCTCGCCAAACGCGTCCCGAGCTTGATCGCGCCGCCGCTTTTTCCTATGAGACGCGCAGGTTGGCCCGCCTCATTCGGGCCGTGATAACTTCTCCGCCAAAGCCATTCGTTTGGACACGCCAGCCAAGGATCGAACATGCGCGTTTATTATGATCGTGACGCCGACCTCAATCTGATCAAGGGCAAGAAGGTCGCTGTCGTCGGCTATGGCAGCCAGGGTCACGCCCATGTCCTCAACCTCCGCGACAGCGGCGTAAAGGACGTCGCCACCGCACTTCGCCAAGGCTCGGCCTCCGCCAAGAAGGCGGAAGGCGAGAAGATCAAGGTCCTCAACGTCGCCGAGGCCGCAAAATGGGCCGATGTCGTCATGATGCTGACGCCCGACGAGTTGCAAGCCGACATCTACAATCACGAACTCGCGCCCAACATGAAGAAGGGAGCGGCCCTGCTCTTCGCCCATGGGCTCAACGTCCATTTCAATCTGATCGAGCCGCGCGCCGATCTTGATGTGCTGATGGTGGCGCCCAAGGGGCCCGGCCATACGGTGCGCTCGGAATATCTGCGCGGCGGCGGCGTGCCCTGCCTCCTCGCCATTCACAAAGACGCCAGCGGCAACGCCCATGACCTCGGCCTCTCGTATGCTTCCGCGATCGGGGGCGGACGCGCCGGCGTCATCGAGACGAGTTTTCGCGAGGAATGCGAGACCGACCTCTTCGGCGAGCAAGTCGTGCTCTGCGGCGGCCTCGTCGAGCTGATCCGCAACGGCTTCGATACTTTGGTCGAGGCCGGCTATGCGCCGGAAATGGCCTATTTCGAATGCCTGCACGAAGTGAAGCTGATCGTCGACCTCATCTATGAAGGCGGCATCGCCAATATGAATTATTCCATCTCCAACACCGCTGAATATGGCGAATATGTCTCGGGACCCCGCGTCATCACGCCCGACACCAAAGCCGAGATGAAGCGCATCCTCGCCGACATCCAGTCAGGCAAATTCACCCGCGATTGGATGCTGGAGAACAAGGTCAACCAGACCTCGTTCAAGGCGACGCGCGTCAAGCACAACGCACATCAGATCGAGGCGGTCGGCGAGAAGCTGCGCGCGATGATGCCCTGGATCGGCAAGAACAAGCTGGTCGACAAGGCGCGGAACTAGAGACGAAAGACGCCGGCGAAAAGCGCGCGGCTTCCTCGAGCCTTCCCACGCGCGCCGCCACGCTCGACCCCATCGCCAAACCCGTTCGGCGTTCCAACGCCGGCGACTTCCACGGATGCTTGACTTCCCTTTGCGCGAAGGCAAAGCCTCAACGCGAACTTAATCACGTTACAGTTTGGCGCCGGCCCCGCGTCGGCGGGCGGATGGATCGCACTGCTTGGACCTCCCGTTCAAAATGCTTGTCGCCGGAGCGATCGGCCTCGCAGCGGGTCTGTGGTCGGCAAATTCGGTTTTGCGGGTCTCGCGCGCCGCCGATGCGACCCGGATCGGCGCATGGTCGACGGCCGCGAAAGCCGGCACGCCCGAGGCCGACCCCTACACGAAAGCGGCAGTCGAACGCAGCGGCGAAATCCCGCTCGCCCCCGGCGAAGGACTGCAACTCATCGCCCGCGTCGATGAAACCGGCGCCGCGCTCAATCCTCGCTGCGTCTATTTCGTCGGCCGCAGGGTTCCGGCCGCACGCTATTGGACGTTGGGGATCGTCGACCGGCGCGGTTTTCCGATCGACAATGTCGCGCAACGTCTCGTTTTCCGCTCAAGCGAAATCCTGCGGGACAGCGACGGCGGCTTCACGATCACAGTGTCGCCAAGCGCGCGCTCGGGCAATTGGCTCCCGATCGGCAAGAAGGAGCCCTTCTACCTCGCGCTTCGCCTTTACGACACGCCCTTCAGCGCCACCGCCTCGGCGATCGACAAGGATGCGTTGCCGCGCGTCGTCAGGGACGGCTGCCGATGAAGGCGAGCATTCCGCCAAGAGTGTGGATTGGTGCGTGGATTGAGGCGCGGACTGGAGCGTGGGCTGGAGCGTGGGCGGCAGCACGGGCCGCAGTGCTGAATCTGGTGCGGACGGCCATCTTAGACCTCGCCACGATCCTCTTGGGCGCAGCGATCATTGCCGGCCTCGTTCATGTCGTGGCGATCCTGATCATTCCCCTCTATGCGACGAACGACGCCTTCGCGCGCCTTTCGCGCCTCGGGCCGACGAATGCGACGATCCTGCTTCCCCAAGCCATCGCCAAGGCGCGGCTCTTCCCTTACGGCGACCCGGCGGTCGCCGCCGCATTCTGTCGCTATGATCTTCGCGAAGGGCCGCTCCGCGTGAAAGCGCCTGTAGCGCGCTATGAATTCTCCTCGATCTCGTTTCACAACCGGCGCGGCGATGTTTTCTATGCGCTGACCGATCGCGCGGCGATGCAGAATGCGCTGGAGGCCCTTGTTGTCACCGACCAACAATTGCGCGCAATTTCCGCCCGCGAAAGCGAGGATGAATCGGCGCGCGAATTGCGCATCGTTTCGTCGACCGACGAAGGTTTTGTGCTGATGCGCTCGTTCAGTCAGGCGCCGAGCCTTGTTACGGAAGCCGAGGAGCGGGCGAGCGCGCTGAAATGCCAACCCGAATCCCCGCCGCAATGACCGCGCGCGACATCGCGGACGTCGATGGACAGCGCCGACGATTGGCGCGATGTTCTTCGTTGCGCCGCGCGCGCGCCCGGATGGAGCGCTGGTGACGACCCTACTCCTCACGCATCCGGCAAGTCTCGACCATCAGGCTGGCCATGGCCATCCCGAACGCCCCGAGCGCATCCAGGCGATCGAACGCGCGCTCGAAGACGAGCGCTTTTCGACGCTGGCGCGGGAAAGCGCGCCGCCGGTGACGCGCGAAGCGCTGCTGCGCGTTCATCCTGAAGCCTATATCGCCGCCATCGAAAGCGCCGCGCCGCGAGACGGGTTGCGGCGGCTTGACGCCGACACCGCAATGTCGGCCGGCACGCTCGAAGCGGCGCGACGCGCGGCGGGCGGAGCGACTTTCGCGGTCGATGAGGTAATGAGCGGGCGATCCTCCAATGCTTTTGTCGCCATGCGCCCGCCCGGCCATCACGCCGAGATCGAGACGCCGATGGGTTTCTGCTTTTTCAACAACGCCGCCGTGGCCGCGCGCCATGCGCGCGCGGCCCATGGCGCCGAACGCATAGCAATGATCGATTTCGACGTTCATCACGGCAACGGCACCCAACATATTTTCTGGAACGACGCCCAGGCGATGTATTGTTCGACCCATGAGATGCCGCTCTTTCCCGGCACCGGGGCCCGCAGCGAACGCGGCGAGCACAATCAGATCGTCAATGCGCCTATGCGCGCCGGCGATGGCGGCGACGTCTTTCGCGAGGCTTTCGACATCGCGATCCTGCCGCGCCTCGACGCCTTCCGCCCCGATCTCGTCATCATCTCGGCGGGCTTCGACGCCCATCGTCTCGACCCCCTCGGCCATATCAATCTCGGTGAAGCGGATTTCGCTTGGGTCACGCGACGTCTGATCGAGATCGCGGGCAAAAGCTGCAAGGGCCGGATTGTTTCGCTGCTCGAAGGCGGATACGACCTCGAGGGCCTGTCGCGCTCCGTCGCCGCCCATGTCGCGGCGCTGATGGAGGCGTGAGGATCCAGTCGTTGGCGAGCACGGAGCCGCGGCGAAAATCATCAATGGAAAAAGCGCTTTAGCGCGAGCTTCCCGTTGGATCTTTTATAACTGCCAAAAGCTTCTTTACAGGTTATAGGAACGGCTCTAATTTCACCTCCCATCACCCCTTTGGGAGGACAGCAATGAGACATGGAGTTCTAGGGGCCGCCCTTGTCGCCCTGGCGATTTCGTTCGCCGGGGGCGGCGCCCAGGCGCAGATCAAATTCGGCGTCGCCGGACCGATCACCGGCGCCAATGCGGCCTTCGGGGCGCAATTGACCAATGGCGTCCAGATGGCGGTCGAGGACATCAACGCCGCAGGCGGCATTCTCGGGCAAAAGATCGAGGTCGAGCAGGGCGACGATGTTTCCGACCCCAAACAGGGCGTCTCCGTCGCCAATAAATTCGTCGGCGACGGCGTCAAATTCGTGATCGGCCATTTCAACTCAGGCGTCACCATCCCGGCGTCGGAAGTCTATTCCGACAGCGGCCTGCTTTTCGTGACGCCTTCCGCCACCAATCCCAAGGTCACCGATCGCGGCCTCTGGGATGCGTTCCGCACCTGCGGACGCGACGACCAGCAAGGCAAGCTATGGGCCGACTACGCGCTGGCCAATCTCAAGGGCAAGAAGGTCGCCATCCTTCATGACAAGACAACCTATGGCAAAGGTCTCGCCGACGCCGCCAAGGGCTTCATGAACGCCGGCGGCATGAAGGAAGTGCTCTATGAGGGCGTGAATACCGGCGAAAAGGACTATTCGGCGGTGGTATCGAAGGTCAAGGCTTCTGGCGCCGACTTCCTCATGTGGGGCGGCCTGCACACCGAAGGCGGGCTCATCATTCGCCAGATGCGCGATCAGGGAATGAACACCGTGATGATCTCGGGCGACGGCATCACGGACGCGGAATTCGCTTCGATCGGCGGGCCCGGCGTCGAAGGCA
>DASZFX010000202.1:0-6228 GCA_035939375.1 Roseiarcus sp. | reverse complement strand
GCACGCGACGCCTGAGGCGGCGCTCAAGGAGGCCGCGACGTCGATTGACGCGATCTTGAAGCAGTAAGAAGCGGTAAGAAAACGCAGATGGTCTTGCAGGGCGCGGCCTTATCTTCGTCGCCTGTCGGCTTCCTTGAGAAGCGGCGACGGGCGATCGGGAAAGCGGCCGCGCCTTATATTCTCATCCTGCCCAGCCTTCTCCTGTCGCTTTGGATCATCGGCTACCCGATATTCGATCTGACCGATATGTCGCTTCATACGGTCACGCGTTTCGGGCAGCTTAAGGATTTCTCCGGCCTGGCCAATTTCTCCAACCTCCTGGCCGAGCCGCTGTTCCTCGAATGCCTGATCCGCACGTTGGTCTGGACCTTCGCCGTGGTCGGCGGCACGGCTCTGCTCTCGCTGCCGATCGCTTTGATCCTCTCCGAGGACTTCGTCGGCCGCCACATCGCGCGCATCATCATCATGCTGCCTTGGGCGGTATCGCTGACGATGAGCGGGATCGTATGGCGCTGGGCGATGAACGGCCAGTCGGGCATGCTCAACGCGACGCTTTACGACCTCGGCCTGATGAAGGAGCCCATCGCTTGGCTCGCGACCGCCGGCACCGCCTTTCCCGTCGAGATCGCGATCGGCATCGTCGTCTCGATTCCGTTCTCCGTTACCGTTTTCCTTGGCGGCCTGTCGTCCCTGCCGACCGAAATCTACGAGGCGGCGCGCATCGATGGGGCCGGCGGCTGGCAGCGCTGGCGGTTCCTCACATTGCCGCTGATCCGCCCGTTCATCAACATCGTGCTCGTACTCAATTTTATCTATGTCTTCAATTCCTTTCCGCTTATCTGGGTGATGACCCAGGGCGACCCAGCCAACAGTACCGACATTTTGGTCACTTGGCTTTACAAACTCGCGTTTCGTTACGGCAAACTCGACGTCGCCTCGGCGCTGTCGATCGTCATGTTCCTGATCCTGCTTGCCTCGACGATGGTCTATGTCGCCTTGGCCATGCGCAATGAGCGGGAGACGGCGTAAATGTCGCGCGCCTCTCGCTCCGTCGTCTACTGGGCGATTCTTTCGCCGCTGATCATCGTCATTCTGTTCCCTTTTGCGGTGATGATCTCGACCGCAATCCGGCCTCGCGCCGAAATCCTGGTCTTTCCGCCGGTCTGGATTCCCAACGAGATCAGGCTGCAGAATTTCGTCGACATGTGGCGGGCGGTCGAATTCGGCCAAGCGCTCGTCAACACCGTGCTCGTCAGCGCCGGGGCGACGGCGCTGTGCCTGCTCATCGCCATACCTGCCGCTTACGCGACGTCGCGGATGGCGTTTAGAGGACAACGCCTGTTCCGACAGTTCCTCCTGGTCACCCAGATGCTGTCGCCGATCGTGCTGGTCCTCGGCATTTTCCGCCTCATGGTCAAGATGGGCCTGGTCGATCAGCTCTATGCGCTGGTGCTCTGCTATGCGGCGTTCAATCTGGCCTTCGCCGTTTGGATGCTGCAAGCCTATTTCCGCACCATACCGATCGAACTGGAGGAGGCCGCAACGCTCGATGGCGCGTCGGCCTTTCAGCGCCTATGGATGATTTTCCTGCCGCTGGCGACGCCGGCGCTGGGCGTGACGGCGACCTTCGTCTTCATCTATTGCTGGAACGAATTCGTCCTGGCTTTGACGCTGCTGCGCTCGAACCAAAATTTCACCCTGACCTTCCAGATCTTTTCGCTTGTCGGCGGGCGTTACGCGATTGAATGGGACAATGTGATGGCGGCGACGCTGGTGGCTTGCGTGCCCGTCGCGATCGTCTTCGCCAAGCTGCAACGCTATCTGGTCAGCGGGCTGGCTCTCGGGGCGGTCAAGTAGCGCCCGCTGGCGGTCCGCGTCGATGCAAAACGGGAGTGACGATCCATGGGCGTGCTCGATCTTTTTCGTCAGGATGGCAAGCGGGCCTTGATCACCGGCGCCAGCCGGGGCCTGGGGCGATCGATGGCGCTCGCCCTCGCCGAGGTCGGCGCCGATATCGTCTTGACGGGCCGAACTCAGGAGACGCTCGACCGTACCGCCGCGGAAATACGCGCGCTGGGCCGCAAGGCCTGGACCGTAAAGGCCGACATGGGCGCGCCGGCCGAATGCGAGAAAGCCTTTGTCAGAACGATCGCCGAGATGGGCCCTATCGACATCCTCGTCAACAACGTCGGCAACCGCGAAGAGAACGTGCCGATCGAGATCGAACCGCTCGAAACCTGGCAGCGTCTCGTCGACCTCAACCTGACTTCTTGTTTCCTCGGCACGAAATTGATCGGCAAGACGATGCTGGAGCGCGGCAAAGGCGGCCGCATCATCAATGTCGCCTCGATCAGCGCGATTGTCGCGAACCGCGGGATCGCCGGCCGGCACTATGAGACGTCTAAGGCGGCTGTCCTTCATTTTACGCGTTGCGCCGCCGCCGACTGGGCGCCACACGGCATCACGGTCAACGCCATCTGCCCCGGCTTGTTCATGACCGACGCAAACAAGGAGTGGAACAGGACCCGCCCGGACGTCATCCAGGCCATCGTCGCCAATATCCCGATGGGCCGCACGGGCGAACCGGAAGAGATCGGGCCGCTGGCGGTTTATCTCGCGAGCCCCGCCGCCGCTTATGTCACCGGCGCGGCCTATGTGATCGATGGCGGATACACGCTCTGGTAGAAATTTAAGCAAGGCGGGAGAAGCAGCGCCGTGCCGACGACATCTTTCGGTCATTTGCCTGACGGCGCCGCGATCGCCGAGGTTCGCCTCGCCACGCGCTCGGGCGCCTCGGCTTCGATCATCACCTTCGGCGCCTCCGTCCGCGATCTCATCGTGCCCCTTCGAGGCGGCGGGGCCCGGCGCGTCGTTCTCGGCTACTCGAATTTGGACGGTTATCTGACAAATCCGGCCTATCTCGGGGCGACCGTTGGTCGTCACGCGAGCCGCATCGCCGGCGGACGGCTGCCGATCGCCGGCGCCCTGCATCAATTGACGCTCAACGACGGCGGCCATCATCTGCACGGAGGCGCGATCGGCTTTTCTCATCGGCCTTGGCGGATACTGGCCGCCGACGAGAGCGCGGTCGCGCTGGCTCTCGTCTCCTGCGACGGCGACCAAGGCTACCCGGGGACCCTCGAAGCGCGCTGCGTCTATCGACTCGTCGATCCGGCGACCTTACGCGTCGTCATGACGGCCTCGACAGACGCCTTGACCGTGGTCAACTTCGCCCACCATTCCTATTTCACGCTGACGCCCGGCCAACCGATCCGCAATCATCGCCTGATGATCGACGCCGCCCACTATGTTCCGTTCGACTCCGCACTCATTCCGACTGGCGAAATTCGCTCAGTGGCCGGCACGCCCTACGATTTTCGCTCGCTGCGCTCGATTGAAGACGCCGCCGGCGGCAGTTTTTTTTATGACGCGTGTTTCGTCTTAAATCGTAGCCAGGATGATCTCTTCCGCGCCGCGGTGCTGCAGGCGCCGGACGACAAGCTCATGATGGAGGTCCATACGACCGAGCCATGCCTTGTCTTCTACGATGCGGCGAAGCTTGCGCCGGATCCGCCTGGCCTCGATGGAAAACCGCACCTCCCGCACGCCGGGCTTTGCCTGGAGCCCATCAAATTCCCCGACAGCGCGAATCATCCGTGGTTCCAACAGGCGCTGCTGCGGCCGGGCGAATTGTACCGGCAAGTAACGGAATACAGATTTCGAACTGACCTTTAACGGGTACCGGGCCGATCAGTCGTTTCGTGACGTTTGTGGAAGAGCGCCCTGCCCCAGGATGGTTTTACGTCGAAGCGCCCAGGCCGTCGTTGCGAGCGTCGAACGGCGATCAATGGATTGGTTCGTTCCTCGCTTCGCCGGGCTCAACGGTCAAGCGATTTTATCCGCCGTCATCGCGATCTAGCGCATCGGATTCGCAATTTGAATCGCAGAGGCTCTCTGGAAACAACCGCCAAGGCCGCGGGCCGCCATTATTTGGAACAGTGACCGGAACGCGCCGACCGAAAGGTCTGTCAAGGGCGCGCTTTGCGCGCCGCCGAAGGCGGCTAAAGCCCTCGACAGACCTTTCGGTCGGCGCACAGGAGCCCCTGTTCCAAATAATGGCGGCCTGCGCCTCCCGCCTCCCGCCAGGTGAGTTCATTTGGGGGTCCGATGCACTAGCTGGTCGAAGCTTGAACGCGACCTTTCCAATATCCACCCTTGCCGCGCCAATATTGCAGCGCGGATTGCAACGTGAACAGCACATAGGCCGCCGCGATCGCCGGCAAGGCGAAGCCGCCGAAAAGAGGCCGTCGGTAGAGATGGAGCGTCGGCGCGAAGGCGAAAGCCATGAGCGCCCAGGCGAACGCTCCGGCCGCTTGCGCTTCGCCTCGCGCAAAAATCGTCAGGAAAGGCGGCGCGAGATAGACGATCGACATCCCGACGACGACGGCGGCGAGTCGCAACGGCGAATATCGTAATTCGGCGAAGGCGGAGCGCGACACCATCCGCCCGAAATCGGCGAAGGACGGATAGGCCCGCAGGCTTTGCGCATCCTCTGTCAAGCCGAGCCAGATCGGGCCTTGTCGCTTCATCACCGCCGCCAGCGCGCAATCGTCGATCAACGTCCCGCGCAGCGCCTCGAGCCCCCCGGCCGCAGCGAGGGCCTTTCGCCGCGCCAACATGCAGCCGCCCGCCGCCGCGGCCGTCTTTCTCTTTGGGTCGTTCGCCCAGGCGAAGGGATAGAGCATTTGGAAGAAGAAGACGAACGCCGGCGCCAGCCATTTCTCGGCCGGACTTTCGCAGCGCAGCTTGACCATCAAGGACGTCAGGACGCTGTCCCTGCTGCGCGCGATGGCGACAAGGCGGCGGAGCATATGCGGCGCGAAGGAAATATCCGCGTCCGTGAAGAGCACGAAATCGGGCGCTTCCGGGTCCGCGTCCAACCTCGCGATCCCTTGGCGCATCGCCCAGAGTTTTCCGGTCCAGTCTCCGGGGAGATCGCGCCCTCGAACGACCCTGAGATCATGAGACCCGCCTGCCGATTTTGCCGCAGACAATGCAGCGGCGGACGTGTCGTCCGCGCTTTGATCGTCGACGACGATGATGGAGAAGCGGCCGTGATAGTCCTGCCGTAACAGGGACCCGATACTATGGGGGATGAGTTCGGCTTCGTCGCGCGCCGGAATGATCGCGACAATGCTCGGCCAGGTCGCGGGAGCGTCGGATCGACTTCCCTTTGGACTTGCGGCGGCGTCGTCACGCTCAGTACAGCGCCAGAACCAGCCTCTGCGCAGAAGGAGCCAAAGCCATACAGCGACGGGAGTGAACCAAATGACGGCGATGATCATGAGAGACGAAGCTGCGCATCCAGAACAATTTGTCGATCATTGACGCCAAATGGCGCGGCAGACCCAAAAGATATCTTATCAGGATTATCGGGTCGACCAAGTCGCGCGGAACGATTGCTTTTCACCGCTCGACCGATCGATGGGAGTCTCCGAAGAAGCGCACGCCTGCTCTGTCGCCTTGCGCATTGTCGCCAAGAGGCCGGCGACCCGAATTCCACCTCTCCCGGCGGTCGCGCCCATCAGCCGCTTGCACGAACGAATTGACGAGCCCAATATCGGAAAACACGGCAGGCGACCGGCGCGTCGGTGATAAGCGATGGCGGCCAAAGCGAGAGTCTTTGTTCCTGGAGTGCGGTCGATCGATCGAGGAGGCAAAGTCGATATCATCTCTAACGTGGGGAGAGTGACATGAGTTTGCATCGGATGCTTCTGAGCGGCGCGCTACTGACGGCGCTCCTGGTCCCGGCGACGCCCTCCTTTGCCGAAACCCTGTTTAGACTGGATGCTTCCGCGCCGGGCGAGGCCGATCCCGACAAAGGCATCGACTACATTGGATCGGTCCTGGCGTTCAATCTCTATGACGCGCTGGTCGCGCCGGGCCAGAACGGGACGCCGGTTGCGCCTCACCTCGCCTCGGCCTGGAAGGTCGAGGGCGCCGACTACGTCTTCACCCTGCGTCCGGACGTGAAATTCCATTCCGGCAATGTCATGACCGCAGACGATGTGGTCTTCTCCTTCAAGCGATTGATGGCGCTCGGCAAGGGCAATTCGCCCTTGTTCGCCGATCGCGTTGCGAGCGTTACGGCGATCGATCCTCATACGGTCAAATTCACTTTGAACGGCGCCTATGCGCCCTTCCTCGGCGCGATGGTGCGCCTGGCGG
>DASZFX010000201.1:0-1507 GCA_035939375.1 Roseiarcus sp. | reverse complement strand
GTTGTGATCGCCGAAGGGCCGCCGGCCGCGGTGCGGTCTGACCCGCTAGTCCAGGCCGTCTATCTCGGCGCCGGGACGCTTTATGGAGCCGCGCATTGAACCCTTCGGCGAAGCTCAGCGTCGCCGGGCTCAACGCCGCCTATGGCCGCGCCCATATTCTTTTCGACGTTTCGCTCGAGGTCGGCGCCGGCGAAGCGGTCGCGCTGATCGGACGCAACGGGGCTGGCAAGTCGACGACCTTGCGCGCCATTCTCGGCCTCATCGCCAATCGCAACGGCGCGATCATTTTCGACGACGTCGACGTCTCGCGCCTCGCCCCTTATGAGATTGCCCGCCGCGGCCTCGGCTATGTGCCCGAGGACCGGCGCATTTTCTCGGATCTGACGGTCGCGGAAAATCTTGAGGTCGGTCGCCAGAGCCCGCGCGTCGGCGCGCCGCGATGGACGGCGGAGCGCCTTTTCGAGATCTTCCCGAATTTGCGGGAGACGCGCGCGCGGCTCGGCGGGCGACTGTCGGGCGGCGAGCAGCAAATGCTGACCATCGCCCGCACCTTGATGGGCAATCCCTCGCTTGTCTTGCTCGATGAGCCCTCCGAAGGCCTCGCGCCCAAAATCGTCGAGCAGATGGCCGCCGCCATCCTCGAAATGAAACGCGAGCGCCTGAGCCTCTTGATCAGCGAGCAGAATCTCCATTTCGCCCGGCTCGTCGCCGACCGCGTCGCGGTGATCGAGAAGGGCCGCATCCGCTTCGCCGGGACGATGGCCGAATTCGATGAGCGGTCCGACATAAGGGACGCCTATCTTGCGCCGTGAGCGGGACGGCTAGGACGGCGAAGGCCGTCATGCTACCGAGGAGCTCGATGACCGACGACAAGCCCACCTATGTCCTCGACACGCAGGTCGGCTTCGTCCTACGCCAGGCGCAGCAACGTCATACGACGATCTTCGCCTCCCTGATGATCGAAGGCCTGACGCCGACGCAATGGGCGGCGCTCGCCAAGCTCAAGGAGAACGGCCCCTCCTCGCAGAATCTGCTCGGCCGTCTCACCGCCATGGACGCAGCGACGATCAAGGGCGTGATCGACCGATTGACCAAGCGCGGCTTCACGGTGACCAAGCCCGATCCGGCCGACGGTCGACGCTTGTTGGTGGCGCTGACCGGCGCAGGCGCTGCGCTTTACGACCAGGCAAAGCCTATCGCCGAGCAGATCACCGAGGAGACGTTGGAGCCGCTGGACGAGCGCGAACGCGCTGAGTTCATAGCGCTGTTGGGGCGGCTGACGTGAGCTTTGCGTTGGCCCGGCATGACGCACTCGCCGGCCGCCGAGCAAGCCCTACTCCTCCGGCTCGGTCGTAAACAGCAGCGGATAGCCCTTGACTCTTCCCGCCTCGCTCGCCCGCGTCGCCTTGGTCTCGGCTATATCCTTGGCGAAGACGGCGACGACGCAGACGCCCTTGCGATGGGCGGTCATCATCACCGCATAGGCGCGACCCTCGTTCATGCGGAA
>DASZFX010000200.1:0-7855 GCA_035939375.1 Roseiarcus sp. | reverse complement strand
CCGCCGGTCCAGGGGTCGAAGGCCTTGAACTTGAGGAGTTGCGGTACGGCGAGAGCCAAGGCGAACGTCGCCAAGGCGAGATAGAGACCGCCCAAGCGTAGCGCCGGAAATCCGAAAAGGAATCCCGCCCCGAAGCAGATGAATCCGGCGATCGGTATCGCCAGCCAATAGCTGACGCCGAATTTCACCGACAGAATCGCCAGCGTATAGCCGCCGATAGCGAAGAAAGCGCCGTGCCCGAGCGATATCTGCCCATTGAACCCCGTCAGCAGGTTGAGACCGAGAAGCGCGATGGCGTAGATGATCACCTGCGAAAACTGGAAGGTCTTGTAGCCGCTGAGAACGAAGGGCAGGCCCAGCGCGACAATGAGCGCCAGCACAATGATCGCAACGCGCCATCCGCTGAGCGTCGAGCCTCTCGTTGGCGCCATCGGCGTCGCCAGTTGCATGTTCAGCACGAGGCCGCCTCCGGTCAAACGCGGGTCACGATCGCCCGGCCGAAGAGGCCGGACGGTTTGGCCACCAGCACGCCGATGATAATCGCTAGCGCCACCGAGAGCTTGATCTCTTCGCCGACAAGATAGGCGCCGGCGATATTCTCCAAAACGCCGACAATGAAGCCGCCGAGCGCCGCGCCCCACGGATTGTCGATGCCGCCCAGCAACGCCGCAGCGAAGCCATAGAGCAGGATGCCGCCCATCATGTTTGGATCGAGATAGACGATCGGCGCGGCCATCATGCCGGCGACCGCGCCGATGGCGGCGGCTAGCCCCCAGCCGATCGCCAACATCTGATTGACGCGAATGCCGACGAGTCGCGCCGAGACCGGATTTTGCGCCGCCGCCCGCATCGCCAGGCCCAGCGGCGTGAAGCGGAAGAAGGCGTAGACCAGCCCCAGCACCGCAAAGGTAACGCCGATCGAGCCCAATTCATGCGGCGATATATAGCCTCGTCCAAGGCTCAGCGTCGCCGGAAACGGGCTGTCGAAGCTCTTGATCGTGTAAGAGAAGCACCAGCCGGCGGCGCTGTTGATGATCACCAGCAAGCCGATGAAGACGATGACGACGGTCAGCACCGGCGCGCCATCGAATTGGCGAATGATGAAGCGCTCGATCGCCATTCCCAAGAGGAAGGATATGGCGACGGTCAGGAAGAAAGCGGCCCAATAGGGCATGCCGGAATCGACCAGCTTCCAGGCGATGTAAGTAGAGAACGTCGCCATTTCGCCCTGCGCGAAATTCACCAGATGGGTCGCCTGATAGATCATCACGATGGCCAAGGCGACGCAGGCGTAAATGCTGCCCATGGCGATGCCGGAGAGAATCTGATGGACCAGCGCGATCATGCTCCCTCCCCTAGTAGCCGAGATAGACGCGGCGCACCGATTCATCCGCCCGCAGGGCGCTCGCAGCGCCCCCGATCACCACCCGGCCGGTCTCGATGAGATAAGCGTGGTCGGCGAGGGCCAACGCCAGACTGGCGTTCTGCTCGACCATCAGCATGCTGACGCCTTCGTCTCTGTTGATCGCGCGAAGTATGTCGAAAATGTCCCTTACGACGAGCGGGGCGAGGCCGAACGACGGTTCGTCAAGCAGCAGCAGGCGCGGTCGCAACATCAGCGCGCGGGATATTGCGAGCATCTGCTGCTCGCCGCCGGACAGCGTTCCCGCCTGCTGCTCGCGTCGCTCCTTAAGCCGCGGAAAATAGCCGAAGGCGCGGCCGAGATCGCTCGCGACTGCGTCGCGATCCCTGCGGACATAGGCGCCGAGCCGGAGATTTTGCTCGACCGTCAGGTCGAGAAAGGTGCCGCGCCCGTCCGGGACATGCGCGATGCCGAGCCGCGCCGCGTCCTCAGCTTCTCTCGGATTGTACGCCTTGCCGCCGAACCGGATCGTCCCCTCGCGCCGCACCATAGAGGAAAGGGCGCGCAGAAGCGTCGTCTTGCCGGCGCCATTGGCGCCAAGTAGAGCGGTGATGCCGCCGTCCTCGACGGCAAGGTCGATTCCATGGAGTACCTGCGTTGCGCCGTAGAAGGCGCGGAGGCCTTGCGTTTCGAGCAGCGCCGCCATCAATTCGCCTCGCCAAGATAGGCGCGGACGACTTCACGATTCTCGCGAACCTCAGCCGGCGTTCCATCGGCGATCACCCGGCCGAAATCGAGCGCGACGACCTGGTCGGAGACGCGCATGACGAGGTTCATATGATGCTCAACCAGCAGCACGGTGACGCCGCGCCGGTCGCGGATCGCCCGGATCTCGGCGCGAAGCGCGTCGACCTCGTCGTGATTGAGGCCGGCGGCGGGCTCATCGAGCAATAATAGTTTGGGCTCGAGCGCCAAGGCGCGCGCGAGTTCGACACGCTTGCGGGTTCCGAAAGAAAGATCCCTGACCGGCGTCTGCGCCAGATCGATCAGCGCGAATTCCTCAAGGAGCCTTGTTGCGCGCTCCCGAATGAGCCGCTCCTGGCTCTTGGCGAAAGGCAGGCCGAGCCCGTTGACGATGAATCCGCCGCGCGCAATCGCATGCGTTCCGATCATCACATTTTCGAGCACCGTCATCGTACTGAAGAGCGCAAGATTTTGGAACGTCCGGCCGATCCCGAGCTGAGCGATCTGATGCTTGGCGACGCCGCTTATCGAACGACCATCGAAATAAATATCGCCGCGCTGGGCGGTGTAGAGCCGGGACAAGCAATTGAAGAGCGTGGTCTTGCCGGCGCCATTGGGGCCAATAAGGCCGCAGATCCGTCCACGCTCGACCTTCAGCGAGACGCCATCGAGCGCGACAATGCCGCCAAAACGCATCGAGAGATCTTGAACGCTAAGGAGTGTCGCAGCGGCGACGCCATTCGACCCGCGTGGATGCGCGACGTCCAAATCTGGAGTCCTCGTTGGCTGCGTCATCAACCCTGGTTTCGCTTTGTTTTGCCGTAACACTAACCATTTCAACGGCTTTGTCACGCGAGTTCCGGCTGAAGGCGACCCGAACCGACCTTCGTTCGCTAAGAATTGTTTCAGGCGCTGAAATGTCAGCGGCGTCCCGCCGCCTGACGGACGCTGGAGTTCTCATCGCAACGACGGCTGAGTTCCCCCGCATGCCGCGGAAGGCGGGCGCCGAGGGGCGTCTACTAATATTACGAGCAAAACGCGCCGCATGTCGCAACGAGTTGACCTGCGGCGCGGCGTCTAGCCGCTGGTGAAACGACCGCCCGTTTCGGCGAGGCGCTCCAGCAAGGGCGAAGGTTTGAAATCATCGCCCATCGTCGCCTGAAACGCCCTCATTCTCTCCAGCACCGTGCCGAGGCCGATCGTATCGCCGTAAAACATTGGTCCGCCACGATAGACCGGCCAGCCGTAGCCGTTGATCCACACGATATCGATGTCGGAGGCGCGCAGGGCCTTTCCCTCGTCGAGGATTTTCGCGCCCTCGTTGATCATCGGATAAAGGCAGCGCTCCAAAATCTCGTCATCCGAAATCACACGACGTCGAACGCCCTTTTTGGCGGCGAAATCGACGATGATCTCTTCGACTAAAGTCGAAGGCTTGGCGTTGCGCGCCTCGTCGTAGTCGTAGAAACCGGCGCCGGTTTTCTGTCCGCGCCTTCCCCTCTCGCAAAGAATCTCACGAATGGTTGAACTCGAGGATTTCTCCTTCGACCAGCCGATATCGAGGCCGGCAAGATCGCTCATCGCGAAGGGCCCCATCGGCAGGCCGAAGTCGTAGAGGACGCGATCGACGTCCCACGGGGTCGCGCCTTCGATGATGAGCTTGCCGGCCTCCCGCTGGCGCTGCGCCAGCATGCGATTGCCGACGAAGCCGTGGCAGACGCCGACAAGGACGCCGATCTTGCCGATCTTCCTGGCGAGCTGCATGGCGGTGGCGACCACTTGCTTATCGGTCTTTTCGCCGCGGACGATTTCGAGAAGGCGCATCACATTGGCCGGCGAGAAAAAATGCGTCCCGAGCACATCGGCCGGCCGTTTGGTCGCCGCGGCGATTTCATCGATATTAAGATAGGACGTGTTGGAGGCGAGGATCGCGCCGGGCTTGGCGATTGCGTCGAGCTTCGCGAAGACGTCCTTCTTGATGGCCATGTCCTCGAACACGGCTTCGATGATCAAATCCTTTTCAGAGAGAGCCTTGAGATCGAGCGCGCCGGTCAGGAGGGCCATGCGCTTGTCGACTTCGGCCTCGGTGAGGCGGCCCTTCTTCGCGGTATTTTCGTAGTTCTTGCGGATGATCGAGAGGCCGCGATCGAGCGCTTCTTGGCTGGACTCGACGATCGTCACCGGCGCGCCGGCGTTGAGGAAGTTCATCGCAATGCCGCCGCCCATGGTGCCGGCCCCGATGACGCCGACCGAAGTGACCGGCCGCGTCGCCGTCTCATCGGGAATGTCGGGAATTTTCGCGGCCTGGCGCTCGGCGAAGAAGACATAGCGCTGCGCCTTCGACTGGGTCGTCGCCAAAAGCTCCATGAACATGCGCCGCTCGGCGAGCAGGCCGTCTTCAAAAGGAAGCTCCACCGCGTTCCGCACCGAGTCGATCGCCTTGAGCCAGGCCTCGAAACCGCGGAACTTTCGGGCGTTGGCCTTGCGGATCGCTTCGAATATTTCTGGTCTGCCGCGCGCCGCATCGATCTTGTCGGTGAGCGCGCGCAATTTGCGTAACGGCGCCTTGCCGTCGATCAGCGTGCGCGCAAAGGCGAGCGCGCTTTGCAGCAGCCTGCCTTCTTCGGCAACCGCGTCGACGACGCCCCAGTCCTTGGCGAGGCTCGCCGCGAATGGCGTTCCCGATAGAATAACGTCGAGCGCCTTTTCAACGCCGATCAGGCGCGGCAGGCGCTGCGTGCCGCCGGCGCCGGGAATGAGGCCGAGCTTGATTTCCGGCAGGCCGAATTTCGCCGAGGGCGTGGCGATCCGATAATGCGCGGTGAGCGCGACTTCGAAACCGCCGCCGAGCGCCGTCCCATGCACGGCCGCAAGTACAGGTTTGCCGGCGTTCTCTATCGCGTCGAGGACATCCGGCAGGCGCGGCTCGGCCGGCGGCTTGCCGAATTCGGCGATATCGGCCCCGGCAATAAAGGTGCGCCCGGCGCAGATGACGACGATCGCCTTGATCGACGGATCGGCGCTTGCCGCCTCGACGCCGCGTTTGAGACCGTCGCGCACCGCCGCCGAAAGCGCATTCACCGGCGGCGAATTCAACGTCAGGACCGCGACGTCGCCCTCGGAAACAAGATCAGCGACGGAATTGACGGAAGTCATCGGTTGCTCCAATGAGATTGGTTAAAGGCCCTTGCGATTTGAACAAACGAGCGACGGTCGCGGCGTACCTCATCCGGCGCTTCGCGCCACCTTCTCCCGCAAGCGGGAGGAGGGATTCCGCCGGTTTGCATGTACTTTGACGGCGTACGTCTTCGACGGCGATGAAGCGCGCGCCGCGCCCCCTCTCCCGCTTGCGGGAGAGGTTCGGGGCGAGGGTAACTCTCCGCCGTCTGCGTTTTGTTGCGCAAGCGGCAGCGTTTCAATTCGCGCCGGCAAAGCCTTCGCTCTCCGCAAGAAACGCCAAATGGTGATCGACGTCGCCGAATTGCCGCTCGATCATCGACAGGCGCTTGAAGAGATGGCCGATCATCGTCTCCATCGTCATGCCCATGCCGCCATGCAACTGAACCGATTGCTGGCCGACGAGACGCGCCGATTGCCCGATCTGTATCTTGGCCGCGGCCATGGCTTTGCGGCGCTCGCCGACATTCGTCTCGCCCGCCATCATCGCGGCATAAGCCGCCATGCTGCGCGCCTGCTCCAGAGCGACGAACATGTCGGAAGCGCGGTGCTGCAGCGCCTGAAACGAGCCGATCGTCAAGCCGAATTGCTTGCGTGTCTTCAGATAGGCGACGGTCTGGGTCAGGGCCTCCTGCATGGCCCCGACCGCCTCGGCGCAGAGCGCGGCGATGGCTTCGTCCGCGACGCTTTCGATGACAGCGAGGCCGCTCGCCGGATCGCCGATGACGGCGTCGGGTCCGACGCGCACGCCGGCAAGCGAAATCTCCGCCGCGCGGGCGCCGTCCTGTGTCTGATAGCCGCGCCGCGTGAGGCCGGGCGCGTCCGCGGCGACGAGGAACAGTCCGATCCCAGAGCGGTCGCGCCGCGCTCCGCGCGTTCGCGCCGAGACGATCAGCCTGTCGGCGCTGTCGCCATGCAGCACGAGACCTTTCTCGCCGCTGAGCACGAAGGCTTCGCCCTCGGCCTTGGCGCTCGCCCCGACATCGAAGAGATCGTAGCGCGATTGCGGCTCGCTATGGGCCAAGGCGATCAGCAGTTCGCCAGCCGCTATTTTCGGGATCAGCGCCTGGCGCTGCGCTTCGTTCGCCGCGCGGCGGATCACGCCGCCGGCGAGGGTGACGCAAGAAAGATAGGGTTCGAGCGCCAGGACCCGGCCGAACGCCTCCATGACCAGCATGGTCTCGACCGGGCCGCCGCCAAAGCCGCCGTCCTTCTCGGCGAAGGGCATGGCGAGCAGGCCAAGCTCGGCGTATTGCGTCCACAGCTCGCGGCTCCAGCCCTCCGGCTTCGACTGGTAGCCCTTGCGCCTTTCGAATGTGTAGCGATCGACCATCAGACGGTCGACGCTGTCTTTGAGGAGCTGCTGCTCGTCGGTCAGGTCAAAATCCACGTGTCACAACCCCAGGATCGCTTTGGCGATGATGCCGCGCTGGATCTCGTTCGAACCGCCATAGATCGAGACTTTGCGCATGTTGAAATAGGTCGGCGCCACGGCCGCGGCCCAATCTGGACCGGCGGAAGGCTCGTTCCAACGGTCGCCGCCGCGCTCCTCGCGATAGGGCAGCGCATAGGGACCAACGACGTCCATCAGCAATTCGGTCGTCGCCTGCTGAATTTCCGAGCCCTTGATCTTGAGTACGGAAGAAGCCGGATCGGGCTTGCCCTTCTCGCGCTTGCGCTCATTGGAGATGACGCGGAACTGGGTCATCTCGAGCGCCTTCAGATCGACTTCGAGCGCCGCCAGTTTCTGGCGAAAGCGCGCGTCCTCCATCATCGGTCGATCGCCATAGGTCGGCAGCGACGCGAGTTGGCGAATGCGCCGGATGCGCGCCTTGGAAATGCCGATGCGGGCGATGCCGTTGCGCTCATTGCCGAGGAGGAATTTCGCATAGTCCCAGCCCTTGTTCTCTTGGCCGACGAGGTTTTCGACCGGAACGCGCACGTCGTCGAAAAAGACTTCGTTGACCTCGAGGCCGCCGTCGATCGTCTGGATCGGCCGCACCGTGATCCCTGGCGTCTTCATGTCGGCGAGGATGAAGGAGATGCCTTCCTGCTTTTTCACCGAGGCGTCGGTGCGGGCGAGGACGAATATCCAATCGGCATATTGGGCGAGCGTCGTCCATGTCTTCTGGCCGTTATCACCCAGTGATCGCCGTCGCGCTTGGCCGTGGTTTTCAGGCTGGCGAGGTCCGAGCCGGCGCCGGGCTCGGAAAAGCCCTGGCACCACCAATCGTCGAGATTGGCGATGCGCGGCAGGAAGCGCTCCTTCTGCGCCTGCGAACCGAAAGTATAGATGACCGGTCCGACCATGCTCGCGCCGAAAGCGAGCGGCTCGGGCGCCGGCGCCTGCTGAATCTCGTCGCGGAAGATGAGCTGCTTCATCGGGCTCCAGCCCGTGCCGCCCCATTGGACCGGCCAATGCGTGACCGCCCAGCCCTTCTTGTTGAGGATGCGCGTCCAGGTTACGAGATCGTCCTTGCTGAAGTGCCGCTCGGCGATCAGCGTCTGGCGGATCGAATCCGGCAGGGACTCTTTGATGAAGGCCCTGACTTCGTCGCGAAAGGCGAGTTC
>DASZFX010000199.1:0-8528 GCA_035939375.1 Roseiarcus sp. | reverse complement strand
TGCGCTCGCACATGATCCCGGTGATCCTCGGGCCGGGCAACGAGCACTACGTCATCGACCACCATCACCTGGCGCGGGCTCTGCACGACGAAGGGCAGAAGGCGGTCTTTGTCGTCATAGTCGCCGATCTGCATAAGCTCGACGAAGGTTCGTTCTGGACTGTGCTCGACTTCCATGCCTGGACCCACCCTTACGATGCGCATGGCAAGCGCTGCGACTTCTCGGACCTGCCGCGATCCATCAAGGGCTTGAAAGACGACCCGTTCCGCTCGCTTGCCGGCGAATTGCGTCGCGTCGGCGGCTACGCCAAGGACACGACGCCCTTCTCGGAATTCCTGTGGGCCGATTTTTTGCGCAGGCGGATCAAGACCAAAGCGGTTGAGAAGGACTTTTCCGGGAGTGTGGAGACCGCGCTGGCCCTCGCCAAATCGCCGGAGGCGAATTACTTGCCGGGCTGGTGCGGACCGCGCTTGTCGCCGCAGCAGGAGCCTGGCGAAGCCTCGACCAAAAAGTAGGACGAAGGGAAGCAGGCGTTTCAAGCGAGGGCCGAGCCGCGTGGGGGTTACCACTCCGGCGTCGGCGCGGCGAGCTCATTGAGCGGCGTCATCGTCGCCCAGCGCTCGATGATCTTGGCCGCCGGCCAATCGCCAGAGTACGAAGCCGCGGAACTCCATTCGCTTCCGGTCTCATCGCCGCCGTCACCCCTTTGGCCGGAACGCCTGGCAAGCTTCGGGGTTCGTCTCCAGCCGCGCTCCGCCGATGAGGTCGAGGCAATAGGGGATCGCCGGGAAGACCGCATCGAGGCAGGTGCGGATGGATGAGGGTTTGCCCGGCAGATTGACGATCAAGCAGGCGCCGCGCGTGCCGGCGAGTTGACGCGAAAGAATCGCGGTCGGCACTTCGAGCAGGCTCTTCGTGCGCATCAGTTCGCCGAAGCCTGGCAGAAGGCGTTCGCAAACGGCCTCCGTCGCTTCGGGCGTGACGTCGCGCCGCGCCGGCCCGGTGCCGCCGGTGGTCAGGATCAAAGAGCAACGCGCCGCATCGGCGAGCTCGACGAGGGCCGCTTCGATCGCCGGCCGCTCGTCCGGGACAAGGCGGCGCATCGGCCGCCAAGGCGTCGCCAGGATGGCCGCGAGCGCCGCCTCGATACCCGGCCCGCCTTTGTCTTCGTAGAGGCCTCGACTCGCTCGGTCCGAGACGGTGACGACGCCGATCGGAATTGGCTCCATGCCGCAATCCTACTGCAAGTCGAGCGCCGTCGTCAGGTCGCCGGAGGCGGCATCCCGCGTTCCGATCGGTTTCAGGCCAAAACGCGTCTCGATCAACTTCAGGATCGCCGTCGTGTCGTAGACAGTATGGTCGATGAAGCCCTTTTTGGCGAAGGGCGAGATGATGATCGTCGGCACCCGCGTGCCGGGCCCCCAACGGTCGATCTTGGGCGGCGCGACGTGGTCCCACATGCCGCCGTTCTCGTCATAGGTGATGATGACGACGCTGTCCTTCCAGAGCGGGCTTTGCTCGATAAGGCGCACCAGAAGCGCGGTGTGATATTCGCCGGCGAGCACGCTGGCGTAGCCGGGATGCTCGTTGTCCTCGCCGCTCGGCTTGAAGAAGACGACCGGCGGCAATTGGCCTTTCTCGATGGCGGCGATGAAATCGGTTTCGTCCTTAAGATGCGCCGCAAAGCCGGCCGAGCCCATCGCATAATGGGCGAAATAGGCGAAGGGCTGATGATGGAACTGGAAGAGCGGGCCGGGATGGCCGGCGACCGCGGCGTCCCAACCGCCGGAATACCAGGCCCAGTCGATTCCCTTTTCGTCGAGCCGGTCGCCGATCGTCGTGTTCGTCTGGATCGGCAACAGCATGTCGGGGTTGATTTTCGCCGGATGCGGGCCGTTCAACGGCAGCAGCGTATTGACGGCATAACCATCCGGCGTCACCGCGCCGTCCTTGACGAGGTCGCCTTTGTCGTCGAGCTGGGCGACGAGCGAAGCTGGCGCATTGTCGTAGCGCGGGGCGCAGACGCAGATCATGAAAATATGATTGAGGAACGAGCCGCCGAAGGCCGCGTGGTGGAAATGATCCATCAGCGTGTATTTCTCGGCATAGCCCCACAGCGGCGCAGGCGACCCGTCGAAATAGCTCATCACCAACCCGCCCGCGTCGCTCCAGGCGACGTACTTGTCCATCTTGCCGCCGTCGATCTGCAGTTGCTCCTGGTAGTAACGATGCCAGGCGTCGCCGGTCACTTGCTCGAGTCCGGCATTGGGCTCGGAGCGGAACGGAGCGTTCGGAAGATCGGCGGGAAAGCGCATATCGATTTTGGCCGGACGGAACTCGGTGTTCAACACCGGCGGCAGCTTGTCATAGGGCTTGCCGTCGCGGTCGACCTGGGTCGCCGCCGCGCCGGCCTCGGCGACGCCGTCGGCGCCCGGGAAGAGGCCATAAAGATTGTCGAAGCTGCGGTTCTCGAGATAGAGCACGATGATGTGATTGATCTTGTCGAGGCCCGGGACAGGTTGGGGCGCGTCCTCGGCGCGCGCTGCGCCACCGGCCAAGGAGAGAGCGATGAATGGCGCGGCGATCCGCACGGCGAGCCGTCGATTGATCATGTGCTAACTCCTGCGCCTCTTTTTTTTGGAGGCTTGTCATGAAAGCGTGACGCGACGACGACTTGGGCGGCGCTCATTGCGGCTTTGCGCCGGCCTTGGTCGGCGCCAGGGCGTCCAGCGCCTCCTGGACGCTGTGGAAGAGATGATCCGCGCCGATGAGGTCCAAGAGACCGAAGCGCCGGAAGGCCTCCTCGGCCCTCGTCGATTCGAGCCTGGCGAACGCGATGTCGAGCCCCTGTTTTCGAAACTTCTGGATCAGGACCGTGAGCACCTGGGCGGCGGTGAAATCGACCTCGACAATATTCGCCGCCTCGATCACCAGAAGCTTCACATCGCTGACGCGGCGATCGACCAGCCTCACCAGCGCCTGATCGAAATCATAAGCGTTGAGAAAGGACAAAGGCGCCTGGAAGCCGACGACCAGCGCGCCGGCCGCGATGGTTCCGTTACGGGCGCGGCGCCGCGGCCACCAGATCGACGTGCCGGGGAGACATACGAATTCGGTCGGGCGCGCCCGCGTCGTCGTCCACAGGCCATGCAGCAGCGATAGAATAATGCCTAAGCTCACGCCCTGTTCGATCGGGAAGATCAAGATCGCGGCCATCGTCGCCACGATGAGAGCGAATTCCGCCGGGCTCTGACGCCAGACTGCGGCGAAAGTCTCGATGCGGATGATCCTTTGCGCGACGAAAAGCAGGACGCCGGCGAGCGCGGCAAACGGGGCGTGCGTCAAGAGCCCCGCGCCGAAAGCCGCGAGGGCGAAGACGATCGCGGCTGAAATCAGCGAGGCGGCTTGCGACCGCCCGCCGGTCTCGACAACGACCGCGGTGCGCGGCGGACTGGCGTTGAGCGGAAAAGCGCCGACAAGGCCGGCAAGGAGGCCCGCCGCGCCGACGCCGATGAAATCGCGGTTCACGTCGGAGCTTTTGTCGGGATCATCGACGAAGGCCCGCGTCGTCGCCGCGGTCTGGACCATGACGACAAGGCCGACGATGACAGCGAGCGGGGCGATCTTCAACACATCGTCGAGACCGATATCCGGCGCCTCGAGGCGCAGCTTCGCCGCCGCGACCGCTCCGATCGTCGCGACGCCGCGATGCTCGAGGCCGAAGGCGGCGACGAGCAGGGTGGCGACGGCCAGGCCGATCAGCGCAGCGGGAATGCGCGGATTGACCCGCTCCGCGACCACCATGAGCGCCAGCACGCCAAGGCCGATGGCCAGCGTCAAAGGATTGGAATGGCCGAGCCCCGTCAGGAGCGTCACAAGCTTGTCGAGGAACGAGCCTTCGGGAGCGGCAACCCCGAGCACCGCCGGCGCTTGCGACAGGATGATGTGACCGGCGATGCCGGCGAGAAAGCCAGTCCTCACCGGAATGGAGAGAAGATCGGCGATCCAGCCGAGGCGAAAAAGGCCGCCGAGGAGTACAAAAGCGCCGACCATGAAGGCGAGAGTTGCTGCCAGCGCCGCAAAATGCGGCGACCCGGCCGACGCGACAAGCGCGAGCGAGCCGGCGAAGATCGGCGTGATGGTCGAATCCGCGCCGACCGATAAAGCGCGGCTCGCGCCGAAAATCGCAAAACCGATCGCGCCGGCGATGATCGCAAGGAAGCCGACCTGCGGCTCGAAACCGCCAAGCCTCGCCGTCGCCATCTGTTCAGGGATCGCAATGGCGGCGAGCGTCAGACCGGCGATGAAATCGGCGCCGAGGTAGATGGGACGCCAGCCTTCTAAGCCACGAAAAATCGGCCAGGACCGGGCGGGCGCGGCGGAGCCGTCGTCGTTCATAGATTCTCGCGCCCAAAAAGCGACGCCTGATGTCGCAGAAGCTTCATTGGGCGCGATTTGCCGGCGGCCGTCAACGCATTGCCGGGAGAGAACGGCGCGGGCGAAGAGCGCGTCGTCCCTCGTCATGACAGGGAGAGCGGCCTGCGTTATAGGCTCGCGGGATGGGAGCGCCGCGCTGGATTCGGGCGCAGCCGTGGAGGCCCGTTGTGCTGACCCGTCGTCTGGCCGTCGCAATCGGGCTTTTCTTTGCAGTGGTCGGCGCCCAATGGCCGGAATTCGCGCAGCAATATCGCCAGCGCCTCGGCGGCGCGCTGGATGAGCTCAATCGCATGATCGTGCAATTCGACACGGAGGCGAAGGACCAGTCGCTAACCCGCGAACAGGGACTCGATAGGCTCGAACACAATGACGATCCGCTCGCCCGCCAGAGGGCGGCGGCGATCGATGAGGACATCGACCGAGCCGCGCGTCTTTCCCGCCAGAAGCAGGCGTTCGCCGACGCCGGGCCGCTGAACCGCTTAAGGGCGCTGGTACAGAATTTCGACCCCGACACGCTCTCGCAAGCCTGGCGCGAATTCGAGCCGGCGGTTCCGGTGACCACCGAAGCCTTTGTCGTCGGCGGCGCTGCGCTCTTTGTCGGCTGGAGCCTCACCCATATTTTCGCCTGGCCGATTCGCAAACGCTGGCATACGCGCCGCCACGGGCGCCTCGTCCGGCCCGAGGCTTAGGCGACGGCCTTGGCGACGCCGATCGGGCAGGAAACCCCTGTGCCGCCGAGCCCGCAATAGCCGCCCGGATTCTTGGCGAGATATTGCTGATGGTAGCCTTCCGCAAAATAGAAGGGCTTGGCCTCCTCGATCTCGGTGGTGATCGGCCCAAGACCCATCGCCTTGAGGGCCTGGCCGTAGGTCTCGCGCGAGGTTTTGGCCGCGGCGAGCTGAGCCGGCGTCGTCGCATAGATCGCCGAGCGATATTGCGAGCCGACGTCGTTGCCCTGGCGCATGCCTTGCGTCGGGTCATGGCTCTCCCAGAAGATTTGCAACAGGCGCTCGTAGGAAATCTTGGCCGGATCGAAGACGACCAGCACCGCCTCGGCATGACCGGTGCGCCCGCTGCAGGCTTCTTCATATGTCGGGTTCGGCGTGAACCCGCCGCCATAGCCGACCGCGGTGACATAGACGCCTTCGCCGGCCTCCCAGAACTTGCGCTCGGCGCCCCAAAAGCAGCCGAGCGCGAATATCGCGGTCTCCAGACCCGAAGGATAGGGCCCTTTCAGGGGATGTCGGTTGACGAAATGGGCCTCCGTCGTGGCGATCGGAACGTTTCGTCCCGGCAGCGCGTCGGCGGCGTTGGCGGGGCGCTCGGCCTTGCGCATGAAATTGAGCATGTCTGATCTCCTTGGAGAGCCTTCAAAGCTTAAGATAGGACGCCGTGCGCGTCCGGAAAAGCTGTGGGCCTTGTCGTTCCGTATTTCGCGCCGGCGGGAGCGTTTGTTACGAGCGCCCGCTCAGCGGTCGCGGTCGGAATAGCCGATCGGCGGCGGTCGCCTGCGCAAAAGATAAAGGAGCGCGACGCCGGCTGCGCCGAGCACCACCCAATTGGGCGCAAGCAACACGTGATAAAGGACCGGGTTCCAGAGAAGAGGATGAATCTGTTGCTCTATGAAGGGCTTCAGGAGAAGCATCTTGTCCCCGAAGACCCACCAAAGCGTCGTGCCGAGGTTGGTCAGCAGCAGTTGACTGGCCGCGATCGAACGCGCCCCGTCGATCACGGCGGCTGCGAAGGCGCTTGCCAGAAGCGCCAGCCCTATAAACCGCCCGATCAATCGCATCCGCCGGCTCCGCTCGCCAAAAGCAAGGCGCCGTCGTCTTAGCCAATGAGCCGACGCGCTGTCCATGCTCTCCCCTCGAGGAGGATTTGCTCAGCGGCTTGCGTCGCGACCGGACGCGATGATATTGCGCGCCCTTCGCGCCTTGAGCGGCGCGACGGGGAGGGGTGGCCGAGCGGTCGAAGGCGCACGCCTGGAAAGTGTGTATACGGGAAACCGTATCGCGGGTTCGAATCCCGCCCCCTCCGCCACTATGACTACATAAGTAATTGAAATTGCGTAGTTTTATACCAGCATGGAAGCGGGCCCAGCTTCGACCCCGACGCTTTCGACGCCTTGGCGTGAGCCACGCGCGGGCTTGTCGGCGCTTTCTAGCGAGGATCGTAGACCCGCTATCCTCCGCAAGGGAGCGCCAGGCGGGGTGTGATTGCTTGACGAGGCCGTTCGTCCATGCGGCGTACCCTCTAGGCTATGAGCGTTACGACCCGCAATTGAAGCAACTTACCGGAGCGTCGAACGCCCGCTCGCTGAAGTCGAATTAAGACGGCAAGGGACCGGCCGCGGACTCTCCGCGCCGGCCTCCAAGCAAAGTTAGAGGCTCGCCGCGGTTAGGGTCTGCGGGCTTGTATGGCGATACGAACCGACACAGAATGAGTCGGAACCGGAAGGCAGGCAAGACCTCGGTCCACGCTGCGCAACGGAGGGGCGTCATGTTTGGGCTCATGCAGCAGCGGCCGCTGCTCGTCTCGTCTCTCATCGATTATGCGGCGAACCATCACGGCGACCGGGAGATCATATCGCGCGATCCGGAAGGAGCATTTCACCGCTCGAGTTACGCCATGGTCGCGGCACGGGCGAAAAAAGTCGCCAATGTGCTGCAAGCCCTCGGGGTTGGCCCGGGCGAGCGCGCCGCAACGCTGGCGTGGAACAGTCATCGCCACCTGGAGCTCTACTACGGCATCGCCAGTTCGGGGCGCGTGCTACACACCGTAAATCCGCGCCTGTTTCCGGAGCAACTCCAGTACATCGTCCACCACGCCGAGGACCGGTATATTTTCTTCGACCCTGTTTTCGCGCCGCTTGTCGAGCAACTCGCGCCGCGACTGCCGCTCGTGCGCGGCTGGGTCGCACTTTGCGATCGTCGGGCCATGCCGAAACCGAAGGTCGACAATTTGCTATGCTACGAGGACCTGTTGACGGCAGCCTCCCCAAATTGCGATTGGCCGCAGTTCGACGAAAATACAGCTTGCACGCTTTGCTACACATCAGGCACGACCGGCAATCCGAAGGGCGTTCTCTACAGTCACCGGTCGACTATCCTGCACGCCTTCGCCGCCTGCTCGGCAGACGGCTTGGCGCTTCAGGCGCGCGATTCGATCCTCGTGGTCGTCCCCCTTTTTCACGCCAACGCTTGGAGCCTGCCCTTCTCAGCAGCGATGTGCGGCGCGAAACTCGTGCTTCCCGGCCCGAAGCTCGACCCTGAGAGCATCTATCTTCTGCTTGAACAGGAGGGCTGCACCAAGGCAGGCGGCATCCCGACGATCTGGCTCAACGTCCTCGCCTGGATCGAGAACAATCGGTCGCGGATCGATCTGTCGCGTCTGAAGCTTGCCGAGGTCTTTTCCGGCGGCACGGCGCCGCCGCGCGCCACGATCGAAAAGTTTCACGATCTGCTCGGCGTTTTTCTGCGCCATGCCTGGGGAATGACGGAGACCAGTCCCTTGGCGACCGTCGGCGCGCCACTGCACAAGCACGATGGCGCCACGCGCCAGCAACTGGTCGACATGCAGGTCAAGCAAGGTCGGCAAGTCTATGGAATCGAGCTGAAGCTGGTTGGGAAAGACGGTGAGGACCTGCCGCATGACGGCAAGTCAGTGGGCGAGTTGAAGGTGCGGGGCAACTGGGTCATTTCCGGATATTTCAAAGGCGAGGGCGGTCAGGTCGTCGACGAGGACGGCTGGTTCGGCACCGGCGACGTCGCGACAATCGACCCCGACGGGTATGTGCAGCTGACGGATCGGCTGAAAGACGTGATCAAATCAGGCGGCGAATGGATCTCCTCGATCGAAATCGAGAACTTGGTCGTTTCTCACCCGGACGTGTTCGAAGCGGCGGTCATCGCAATCGACCACCCCGTTTGGCAGGAGCGCCCGCTGCTGATCGTGCAGCCCAAGCCCGGGCGCACGCCAAGCAAGCAGTCGATCCTCGATTTCCTCTCTGACAAGGTCGCCAAATGGTGGATGCCCGACGACGTCGTATTTGTCGACAGCCTGCCGCACACCGCGACCGGCAAGCTTCTCAA
>DASZFX010000198.1:0-4296 GCA_035939375.1 Roseiarcus sp. | reverse complement strand
GCCGCCGCCCCGTCGCCAAATCGTAGGCCCAGGGACAGGACATATCGACCAAGTCGATCGCGGCCGCTGCGCGATCCGCATCAGTCCGCAGATCGACGAGATTGTCGACATCAACGTCATAGGAGCAGATCGTCAACGGATCGAAACGATGCGCAAAGCCATGCCCCATTTCGAGAAGCATGCCATCTAAGGTCAGCGCCAGATAAAGCGCTGGCGTCCCCACGGGGTTGAATCGGCCGCCCTTCTTCGCCGCTCCCTCGCCTGACATGGGCGCCCACGCCCATTGGGGATCATGGGCGCGATAGCAAACGCCGCGCAATCTCAAGCAAAGCCGCCCGTGGCCACGTGATCGAGATAGTCCCGTACGGCTGAAGCCCTCCCTTCCTTGACCAGGGCTTCTGCTGTGCGTCCGCCGAACGCGGCGATCGGCTCAGCGCGATACCAAGCCATCGCCTGCTTCTCGCCGCCGGCCCAATCGACCACACGCCCGACGATCTCGAGCATTTCAGTCGCTCGCGCCTGGGTCTTCGGCGCCGTACGTCGCGCCGTCCGATGGACGGTCTCTCGCTTGACGCCAATCGTTTCCGCCAGCTGGACCTTGGACATGCCGAAACGCTCTGCGATACGCTCCACCGAAACGAAGCCTTTGTCGTCTATAAATGCTGTCACCAGCTCGCTGCCGCGGAGTCCCTGCAGCGGCAGAATCGCCCTCTTCCTCGCCTTGGGCGCGTCCACAAGGGGCGGGTTCCATTTTGCAGGTAAGCCGGCAAAATGGAACGCCGAGCCGGCGCTTTCTTCCGCGGCGCCGGCCTTTTTCTTATCGGACCGTCTGAGTCCTTTGCCATGTCGCACCGCCCCTGCCGCCGGCAACTTCTTCAGGCTCGCCATCGCGTTACTCCAAACGCCATATTTTGATGGCATTTTATATGGCGCCGGAATAGGGCTCGTCCAGTCCGACGACGCGTGTGGCGGTTCGTCCTGTTTCGACAGGGTCAGCGACGCGGCCGTCTCCCGGGCGGATTCTGACCATGGCGCAAAGTCGCACATGGCGGTGCGCGACAACCCCGGGGCCTCGGCTCTGCCCGCCGTCGGGGGGAAGACACGCCCCTTCCATTTCTCAAAAGGTCGTTTGGAAGGCCCCCTAGAACAGCCTGCCCCCGTTCGGCACGCCCAGGTTCGGGCCGATGAGCACGACTTCGCCCTCGGCGTCGGGGAAGCCCAGGGTGAGCACCTCCGACATGAACGGCCCGATCTGGCGCGGCGGAAAATTGATCACCGCCGCCACTTGCCGGCCGACCAAGGCTTCCGGTCCATAGTGCTTGGTGATCTGCGCCGACGATTTCTTGACGCCGATCGTCGGCCCGAAGTCGATCGCCAGCCGATAGGCTGGTTTGCGCGCCTGGGGGAAGGCCTCCGCCGAAACGATCGTGCCGACGCGAATGTCGACCTTCAAAAAATCGCCGAATGCGATCGGCGCGGCGGGGCTGGCGGCGTCCATGGCGTGCTGATCCTTAAAGCCCGACGATACGGGAGCGGCCGGTTCTTCGCGCGGCTTTTGCGCCGGGTCAAGACGGAGCCCCTTCCGACAATTGCGGAAGAGGGTACAATCGCGACGGCCAGCGTCGCGACGCGACGCAACGGCGACTTGAGGGCGCGATGACGCTTGACGAGACCGACCGCCTGATCCTGCGCGCGCTCCAGCGCGAGGGCAGGCTGACGAGCCAGGAGCTCGCCGACAAGATCGGCCTTTCGGCTTCGCAATGCGCGCGGCGGCGCCAGAAACTGGAAGAGAGCGGCATCATCAGCGGCTATCGCGCGACGATCGATGCGGCCAAGGCGGGGGCGACGGTCGTCGCGCTGAGTCGCATCGTCATGGCGACGCATTCCAAGGAGAATTCCGCCGCCTTCCGCCGCCTCGTCGAGACGACGCCGGAGATTCTCGACGCCTGGGTCCTGACCGGCGAGGCCGACTATCTCCTGCGCGTCGCGGTCGCCGACCTCGCCGCGCTCAACGACTTTGTGCAGGAAATTCTCTTGCCCCAGCCGATCGTCGCGCGCGTACAGTCGCAGATCGTCCTGTCGGAATTGAAGAGCAACGCGCCGATCCCGATCCATCCGCGCTGAGCCGGCGCGAGAACCACGCTCGTCATTTGCGGGCGAGGCGTTGAGCCCGGACACCGACGATTGACGCCGTGTTCGCGACAATTGCCGACGCATCGTCATTGCAGGGATCAGCGCAAAGTCACCGCGCTTCGGAAGGCGCCTTCGCCTTCGGCCGAGCGGCGACGAGAGGATGGTCCTCGGCCGTCTTGTAGCGCGCGTCGGCGCCGCCGGGAGCGCCCCAGCCGGTGACGGCAGCGGAGAAGAATTCCGCATTCACGGCGAGATAAGCGCGCTCCGCCGCCGGCAGGTCCTCTTCTGCGAAAATCGCATCGACCGGGCAGACCGAGAGACAGAGACCGCAATTGATGCATTCGTCGGGCTGGATGTACATCATCCGGCCGCCTTCATAGATGCATTCGACCGGGCAGGCCGTCTGGCAGGCGCCGTCCTTTACGTCGATGCAGGCCGAGGCGATGACATAGGTCATGGCGTTCATCGGCCCCGCCACTTCGGCGCGCGCTTTTCCTGAAAGGCGCGCACGCCTTCGTCTTGGTCGGCGGAATTGAGCGCCCTCACCAGCGCCGGCAGACGCAGCATCTGCGCCTCTTTGGCGCTTAAGTTTGCGCCGGCGCGGACCATCTGCTTGACGGCGCGAACCGACAAAGGGGCGCAAGCCAGAATATCCGCGACCCAGCGCTCGACCGCCTTGTCGAGATCGGAGGATGGAACGACCTCATTGACCAGGCCGAAGCGCAGCGCCTCGCCCGCGCCGATGCGCCGACCTGTGAGCAGCATGCCCATCGCCCAGACGTGGGGAATGCGACGGGCGAGCAAAGCAATCCCCCCGTCAAGCGCGAGGCGGCCGACGCGCGGCTCCGGCAGGCCGAAAGTCGCGGTCTCGGCGGCGACGACGATGTCGCAACCCAGCATCATCTCCAGGCCGCCGCCCAGCGCATGGCCATTGACCCGCGCAATGACCGGCACGTCCAGACCATCGCGCAGCGCAAGGCCGCCGAAGCCGCCCGGCCGTGGCGCCGCCCAATATTCAAGGCCGGTCATGCCGCCGCCGGCCTTCATATCCGCCCCTGTGCAGAAGGCGCGCTCGCCTGAGCCGGTCAGCACGACCACGCGTATGTCCTCGTCCTTTTCGATCGCCTCCCAGACATGGATGAGTTGGGCTTCGGTCTCCCGGTCGACCGCGTTCATTCGATCGGGCCGATCGATCGTGACCCGCGCGACATGATCTTCAATCTTGAAAACGACGTTCATTTCAGCACGCCCGATTCTCTTAAACGCGCGATGCGCTCGGCCGAATAGCCGAGTTCGCCGAGCACTTCCTCGCCATGCGCGCCCAGCGCCGGCGGCGGATGGCGAAGCGCGAAGGCGGAAGGCGCCATGGTCAGAGGCGTGCCCATGACCTGCATCGAGCCTTGCGCCGCGCCGCCGTTCAGCGAGATCAGCGAGCCGTTGACGCGGCTCTGCTCGTGACCGAGCGCCTCGGCGAGGGTCAGGACCGGCGCGCAGAGCAGGTCCTGCTCTTCCAGCCGTTGAAGCCAATATTCGTTGGTTCCGCCGGCGAAGCGCTCGCGGAAAATCGCGTGCAGCTCCTTTTTATGCGCCCTCTGGCCGGCGAAAGTCGCGAAACGCTGATCAAGCGACAGGTCCTCGACGCCGAGCGCCGTCGAAATATCGCGTAAAGGATGCGCCTTGAAGGCGCCGACGAGCACGATCGCGCCGTCCTTCGTCGCAAAGACGCCGGTCAACGGAAATGCCCCCCAACTGAAGTGCTCGCCGCGCTGCGTCCACATCGCCGCCTCTTGCATTTGCATCGCGAGGGCGGATTCGAACAGGGACACCGCGACTTCTTGTCCCCTGCCCGTCTTCTCGCGTTGGAGAAGCGCCAGCAGGATCGCCTGCACCAGATGCATGCCGGCCGCATAGTCGCAGAGCGCTGTTGAATAGATCGCGTAAGGATCGTCGGCGTTGGGCTTGCGGGCGATCAGGCCGGAGAGCGCCTGGGCGAGGATGTCCTGCCCGCCCTTATGGGCGAGCGGGCCGGCGCGGCCGAAGCCCGAGCCGAACGCGGTGATGATGCGCGGATTGATCGCCGCCAAAGTTTCGTAGCCGAAGCCGAGACGCTCCATCACGCCGGCGCGGAAATTATTGACGACGACGTCGGCGTCGCGGACGAGA
>DASZFX010000197.1:0-1602 GCA_035939375.1 Roseiarcus sp. | reverse complement strand
CGCGCTCGCCTTGGCGAGAGCCTCGCGCGCTTCATCGGCCTTCCGGGCCGCGTCTGCGAGCTTGTTCTCATTGTCCGCGACGAATTGCGAAAGAGCCTTGATCTTTTCGCTTTGCAATTCGCCGATTGCGGCGTCGGTCTCGATCAGTTGGCCCTCGTCGGAAGCGAGCGCCGACTGGGATTTTTGGAGCTCCTCCTTGGCGTCGTAGAGGTTGATTTTGGTGCCGACCTTCCTATCGATCGCTTCTTGGCGGGTCGCCACGCGCTGGTCCAGCGTATCGATGAGCGCGTTTTGGTAGGCGATGCTCATCCGCAGGCGCTGGCTCGTCGCCTGCTTCTGGGCAATCTGTTTGTCGAGCGCGCGCAGGGCGCCCGCGATCTGCATCAAGTCGGCGGCCAGCACGGATTCCTCGCGCTGACGCAAGTTTCCCGGTGTCTTCTCCTCCCAGGCGATCTTGCCGTGCGGCTCGACAGCGATAGCCTCGAGCGCGGCGGCCGCCGAACCGCTGTCAGCGGCGACGCTCTGGACCGCGCGCGCCGCATCCACGACGAAGCGGCGACGGTCCGTTTCCGCAAGGCCCGCAGCGAGGGCGCCGCGGGCGGCCCGCTCGTCCGCCATGGCTTCGGTCGGATCGAGTTCGAGCAAGAGGTCGCCCGCATTGACGTGGGCGCCGTTCTCGGCGCGGATTGCGGAGATTTTGCCGGGATCGACCGGTTGGATGATTTTGATGCGCCCCGCGGCCTCGATCTTTCCGGCGGCGACGGCGTTGACGTCAAGGCGCCCGATGAAAGACCAGGCAAAGGCGAGCGCGAAAAAGGCGCAGATCGTGAGCATCAACGCAACAGGCAAAGGCGCGGCCGGCGTCTCCAGGACCTCAAGCGCCGCGGGGAGGAATTCGCGATTGCGGCCGACGACGCCGGAGGCGAGGCGCGCTGGGACCTTTGCGGGAGCGGGGTTGAGAACGAGAGAGTTCAAGCGCGCCTCCTGCCCTCGTTCGATTGCAGCGCCCACAGGCGCGCGTATAACCCGTCGGCGCGCTCGAGCAATTGCTCGTGAGTCCCGGTTTCGACGATTTCGCCCTTCTCTATGCCGATAATGCGATCGCAATCGCGCACTGCGGCCAGGCGATGAGCGATGATGACGACGGTGCGGCCTCGTACGATCGCGCGCATATTGTTCTGAATGATGCGCTCGCTCTCATAGTCCAGAGCCGACGTCGCTTCGTCGAAAATCAAGATGCGCGGATTGGTCGCCAGCGCCCTGGCGATGGCGATGCGCTGGCGCTGTCCGCCGGAGAGATTGGCGCCGCGCTCCTCGATGATCGTGTCGTAGCCCTGGGGCAGCTGCGCGATGAACGCTTCGGCGCCGGCAAGCCGGGCTGCTTGCGTCACCAGCGCGCGCGGCATCGCGGGATCGCCGAGGGCGATGTTCTCGTGGATCGTGCGATTGAACAGGATGTTCTCCTGCAGCACGACGCCGATCTGTCGGCGCAGCCAACCGGGGTCGAGCTGAGCGACATCGACGCCGTCGAGCATGACCTGACCATCCTGCGGGCTATAGAGGCGCTGGATGACTTTGGTCAGGGTCGACTTGCCGGAGCCG
>DASZFX010000196.1:0-15636 GCA_035939375.1 Roseiarcus sp. | reverse complement strand
AGCCCTTGACAGACCTTTCGGCCGGCGCACAGGAGCCCCTGTTCCAAATAATGGCGGCTTGCGCCTCCCGCCGCCCGCCAGGTGAGTTCATTTGGGGGTCCGATGCTCTAAGTCGCTTTGACCTGAAACCGCTCGAAGCGGTGAAGCTCGTTTTCGATGCGCGCCTTGTAGAGTTTCTGCGAGCCGCGGCCGATCCAGGTCCATTGCCGGATCAGCAAAGCCTGCTTGTCGCGATCCGCCTTCAGATCGATGGCGGCGACAATCTCGGCGCCGACGAGCACCGGCAACGCGAAATATCCGAAGACGCGCTTCTCCTTGGGGAGATAGGCCTCGAAGCGATGGTCGTAATCGAAGAAGAGCTTCAACCTCTTGCGCTGAATGATCAGGGGATCGAAAGGCGAGAGAATATGGACGGGTCCCTCCCGCGAAGGAGAGACCTCTTCGAGCGTTCGAGGCTCGGCCCAATGCTCGATTGCGTCCGCGCCGTCGACCGTCACCGGCAATAGCCGCCCATGGCGCAGTCTGGCTTCAATCAATCGCCGGATGGCCGGCTTGCGGCGCGCGTCGAGATGGCAGACGGAATCGAGGCTGACCAACCCTTGCGATCGCAAGGCGCGATCGAGGAGGTAGTCCAGGACCTGCCGCTCCGAGGCCGGCTTCGGCCGCTGATTCCAGCCGAAATGCCGATCGATCAGCTCATAGGTCTTGAGCATGCCGGAGCGCTCGCTGATCGTCAGCACGCCAGTGTAGAACGCCAGTTGCAGCGCTCGCTTCGACGGCTTTCTGCTCGCCCAGGCATGGTCCTTCTCCACCAAGACGTCGTCATCGATGTCGCGAATTGAAAGCGCGCCGTCCTTGCGGATGAGGGTGAGGACCTTGCGCAAGTCCTTCTTCTTCACCGAACGAAACCATGGGCCGGGCGACCGCCGGTGGCGGATCATGTCGGGAAGAAAAAAGCGCATGTCCCTGGTCGGGATATAGGACAGCGCATGCGTCCAATATTCGAAGACGCTTTTGTCGAGGCTCTGGGCGTGGCGAAGGTCCTCGCGCCGGTAGCCAGGAACGCGCGTCCAGAGGATGTGATGATGGCTGCGCTCGATCACATTGATCGTGTCGATCTGGACATAGCCGAGATGCTCCACTGCAGCGCGGGTTGCCTCGGATCCCTCGCCAAATCGCGCCGGCGCATCGAGGCGTTGAGCGCGAATCCAGATGCTTCGCGCGGCGATCTTCGGAAGCGCGACGGGCTTAGCGAGGGAGCGGGGCATTAGGACAACCGCGCGGCGGCTGCTTGGGACGAAATCGAAACGCGGCCGGCGCCAAGGCCTGCAAGGTCAGAACTTCTCCAGCCATGGCCTAAGCTCGATCTCCCACGCCCATGCGCTGCGCGGCTGACGCAGCGTCTGGAAATAGGTCTCCGCGATAGCGTCCGGATCGAGCATTGAGTCCGGCCTGTCCGGCGGCTCGGTTCGGCCGGGATTGCGAATGCCGCCGTCGATAACGAAATGCGCCACATGAATCCCCTGCGGCGCGAATTCACGCGCCATACTCTGCGCAAGACCCCTCAATGCAAACTTACCCATCGCAAAGGGCGCCGACTGAGCATAGCCCTTGACGCTCGCCGAGGCGCCGGTGAACAAAATGGCGCCCGCCTTTTTCGTCAGCATCCGCCGCACGGCCTGCTGCGCCACCAAAAAGCCGCCGAACGCGCTGACCGCAAGGGCGCTTTCGACCTCGCTGGGGACCAGTTCGACCAAGGGCCCGCGCGTTCGCGCGCTGGCGTTGTAGACGACGATGTCCGGCGCTCCGATCCGCTTCTCCACAGCCTCGAAGAGTCGCGCCACATCATCGGGATCGACGGCGTTGCAGGCAAAGGCCTCCGCGCCGACCTCTGACGACAAGGCGGCGAGCTTATCGATGTTGCGGGCGGCGACGGCGACGCGGATGCGCTCTTGCGAGAGCCGCCGGGCGAGCGAGGCGCTGAGGCCGCTTCCGGCGCCGACAATCAACGCGGTCTGATAGTTTGGCGAGGCCATTGATCTCTCCCTGAGCCGTCAAATCCATTCATCGCGTGATGGCGAGGACTTCCTCATGCCTAGCTCCGCCCCGCTCGCCTCGCCCTAGGCGCCCGTCGTTGCGCGAGACCAAGGCGCACGAGCGCCCAGCCGGAACTGCGCCAGGCGTTCGTAGAGGGGGCGCGCAGCCGCAGCGATCGGTTTCAGCTTTTCGGGCAGATCCTCGAAGCGGATCTCGGGTTGCGGCGGGCCAAAGCCGGTCGATCTTTCCACCGCGTCGTACCAGGCCGGCGCCCAGACGCCGTCGCCGGGCTTGCGGCCGGCCGGCCAGGAGAGCATCCCCTCGTCGAAAGGCGCGGTGAGCGCGTTGCACAAAGCCTCGAGCGCGGCGCGCGGATTGGCGAGCACGTCATTACCCTCGATCACCGGGGGAGCCGCGCCAAGCCGATCGGCGGCGCGCTCGAAGAGATCGACCTGCGCCGGCAGGCCGATTTCCTGCAATGTGAATTCGCCGCGTTTTTGCGCATAAGAAGCGATGACCGCCTCGGGCGCACGAATGAGAAAGGCGTTAGCGAAACCGTCGATCCACTCGCGGCCGAATCCTTCGACCATGTGATGGGTCATATGCTTTTGGTACCAAACCGCCTTGGCCTCGGGGACCGGTCCGGTGAGACCGGCGACGACGTCGCGCCATTCATTCGGCTGCGAAGCAATCACCGCCTCGCGCATCGGATGATCGAGGCCGGTCGCGACGAGATAGGCCGCGTAGAACGGCTCATCGGAGACGGCGCAGTCGGCGCGATTGCCGAAGGCGCGCAACATCGCGGTGGAAATGTTGCGCGGACCCGACCACATGGCGATACGCAAAGGCTTGGCCATGCGCAAAGGCTTGCCCATCAATGGCCCCTGCCCTGCGCTTCCTCCGCCTCCAACGCCTTGTAAAGCGACCGCAAGCGCTTCGTCATCGGTCCCGAGGCGTCGTCGGCGGCCCGGCCTGCGCCATCGCCGATCGGACGCCCGTCGACGGCGGCGACCGGCGTCAGGCCGGCAAAAGTGCCCGTGACGAAGGCTTCGTCGGCGCCGTAGACGTCGAAGAGCGAGAAATCGCGCTCATGGGCGGGAATTCCCGCCCGTCGCGCCGCCCGTAAGATGGCGTCGCGGGTGATCCCGCCGAGGCAATAGCCGCCGCCCGACGTCCAGACCTCGCCTTTGCGGACGATGAAGAAATGAGTCGAGTTGCAAGTGGCGACAAACCCGCGGTCGTCGAGCATCAAGGCTTCGTCGGCGCCCGCCTCCATTGCCTGGATGCAGGCAAGGACGCAATTGAGTTTGGAATGAGAGTTGAGCTTCTGGTCCTGCTCGGCAGGGCCGGTGCGCCGCACGTGGACCGTGAAGAGTTTCAGGCCGCGCGCGCGCATCGCCGGCAGCGGCTGCTTCCACTCCGGAATGACGACGATCGTCGCCTTGCCGATCGTCAGGCGCGGGTCTTGATACGGCGAACGCTTCTTGCCGCGGGTCACCATCAGGCGGATGTGCACGCCATCCGTCATGCGATTGGCGTCGATGACTTCGAAGAGACGGGCCGCCAGCGCCTGGCGGGTGAGGCCAATATCGATGCGCAGCATTTTCGCCCCATCCCACAGGCGATCGAAATGCCGATCGAGAAACGCGACTTTCCCGTCGACAAGCCGCAGGCCCTCCCAAACGCCGTCGCCGAGGACGAAGCCGGAATCGAAGACCGAGACTTTGGCTTCCTCGCGCGGCGTCAGCACGCCGTCGACGCTGACAAGGACGCTGTAGTTGCGGGGATCGCCGACATAGTCCTGCGCGCCGCCGATAGACTCGCCCTCATCCTGCATCGCCGGCGTCATCCTTTCTACATTCCGTCCGCCAAGGGCTGAGAATGGCGAAAGCGACGCCGCGCCGCAAGGCGGCCGAAACCCGGAAGGTCTCGAGCCGCCCCTGGACGCGAAGCGTTCAATTCCGAGAAACAAGACGCCGCCCTATCGCTGAGCCGTGGCCCCAAATCCCTGGGTGGCGCGTTCGGCTGTCAGGTTCGGCGGATGAGCGGCGGCCTTGCCCTTGTGTCTGAGGTCGTGCAGGGAAGACTGGGCGAAAGCGAGCGGCAAGCAAAGAAAAATGAGGCGAACCTCAGATTATGTGTGGACGGCGGTCGGATTCTGCGCGGTCGCCTTTTCGCTCTGGCTGCTGATCAACGACTTGCGCGGCATTTCGCTTGCCCAGGTGGCGCAGGGCTTCTCCGCAATCCCGATCCGCCGCTGGTTGCTCGCCTTTGCTTCGACGATCGTCGCCTATGGCGCCCTGGCTTGGTATGACCGCATCGGCCTCGCCCATCTCGGCCACAAATTGCCCTGGAGCTTCATCTCGCTCGTCTCCTTCACGACCTACGCGCTATCGCACAATATCGGCGCGTCGATCTTCTCCGGCGCGGTCGTGCGCTATCGCGCCTATTCGACGCGGGGTTTGAGCGCCCCGGAGGTCGGGCTGTTGGTGGCGTTTTGCTCTTTCACCTTCATTCTCGGCGAGCTCTTGCTCGGCGGCCTCCTGCTCACTTTTGCGCCGGAAATCGCCGACCGCTGGACCGCGGTTCCCCATTGGTGGACGCGGGCCGCCGGCCTTTTGATGCTCGCCGCGGTGGCGCTCTATGCATTCGGCTCGCTGCGTCATTTCCCGCCGATGAAAATCGGCGGCTTCGAACTCATCTATCCCCGTCCGAACATCTTGTGGCGCCAGCTTCTCGCCGCGCCGATCGAAATCATCGGCGCGGCCGGCATCATCTATTTCACGCTGCCCGAGACTGGAAATCCCGGTTTCATTGCGGTGCTCGGCGTGTTCCTCGGCAGTTTCGCCGTCGCCCTTGCGAGCTATGCGCCCGGCGGCGTCGGCGTGCTCGAGTATTGCTTTCTCAAGGGAATGCCGGATACGCCGACGGCCGACGTGCTCGCCGCGCTGATCGCCTTCCGGCTGCTCTATCTGCTGATCCCTCTGGCCTTTGCGATCGTCGTCGTGTTTCAATTCGAACGCGGGCGGCTCGGCGAGATTTTGCGCCTGCGCGCAGAAGGATAGGGTGGCGGCTTGTCGTCGCGGCGGCCGCGATACACGAAAGCACTCGAGAGACGCAAATCATGGACGAGAATTTCGCGCCGCGTCGCAGCGACGTTCTCATGGTCGTCGACATGCAATATGACTTCATGCCGGGCGGCGCGTTGCCGGTCGCCGAAGGCGACGCCATTCTTCCGCTGGTCGGCCAAATCGCCGCGAAATTCGCCAATGTCGTGCTGACCCAGGACTGGCACCCAAAGGGCCATGCCTCTTTCGCCTCGACCTATCGGCGGGCCAAGCCTTTCGAGACAAAGCAACTCCACTATGGCGACCAGGTGCTATGGCCGGACCATTGCCTGCAAGGCAGTCGCGGCGCGCGGCTTCATGAAGACCTTGCGATCGATCATGCGATCTTGATCCTGCGCAAGGGCGCGAACGCCGACGTTGATTCCTACTCCGCCTTTGTCGAAGCCGATCGAAGGTCCAAGACCGGTCTTGCCGGCTTCCTGCGCGAGCGAGAAATCCGCCGCGTTTTTCTTGCCGGTCTCGCCACCGACTATTGCGTCGCCTTTTCGGCCCTCGATGCGCGCGCCGCAGGGTTCGAAACGTTGGTCATTGCCGACGCCTGCCGCGCGATCGACCTTTCCGGTTCGCTCGCCGCGGCCTGGGCCCGGATGGAGGCCGCGGGCGTCGGGAAAATTCACGCGAGCCAGATCGGCGATTAACCGATTTCGTCAAAGCTGCTATCGAAGCCTCGCCCTCTAAACCGATGGTTAACCGGATTGGCCGCATCCAGGGCTTGCGCCCCCTCCAGGGCCCTCTGCGATAACCCGCGTCTCCCGATTGTCGTTTGCGTCGAATGCTCAGGCTCCATCATCATCCGTTCTGCCCCCATTCGCGTTTTGTGAGGCTCGTTCTGGCCGAGTTCGGCCTTGAGCCGGAACTCGTCGAGGAGCGGGTCTGGGAGCGGCGACGCGAATTTCTGCTTCTCAGCCCCGAGGGTGCGACGCCGGTGCTGGTCGAGGGTGAAACGCGAGCCGCGCCCGGCGCCAATCTGATCGCCGAATATCTCGACGAAACGCAGGGGCCTGACTTAGGCGAGCGGCGCCTGATGCCTGAGGACGCGCGCGGTCGCCTCGAGACGCGCCGGTTGATGAATTGGTTCAATCACAAATTCTTCGACGAAGTCTCCAATTGGCTCGTCAGCGAGAAGATCTACAAGCGCTTTCGACCCTCAGCGCATGGCGGCGGCGGCCCGGACATGGGGGCGGTGCGCGCAGCGCGGGCGAATTTGCGCTATCATTTGCGCTATATCGGCCATTTGATCCGAGGGCGAAACTGGCTCGCCGGCGAGCGTTTGACTTTCGCCGATCTGGCCGCGGCGGCGCATCTTTCCTGCGCCGATTTTCTGGGCGACGTGCCATGGGTCGAGGACGAGACGGCGAAGGATTGGTACGCGAGGATCAAATCGCGGCCGGCGTTCCGCGCCCTCCTCGCCGACACCCTGCCGGGCGTCAGGCCGAGCCCGGCTTACGCCAATCTCGACTTCTAGAAGACTTACGCGCCAAGGCGGCGGAGCTCGGCTTCGATCTTTGCCGCGTGACTTCGCCAGCCTCTGCGCCGGACGCCGGCGCGCGTCTCAACGAATGGATCGCGGCCGGCCGGCACGGCGACATGGACTGGATGGCGCACACGTTTCGTCGAAGGTCCGATCCGCGAGCTTTGTGGAGCCGCGTCAAAAGCATCGTCATGCTCGGCGTCAATTATGGGCCGACGAGCGATCCAATGGCCGCGCTTGCGCTACGGCGCGTCGGCGTCATCTCCGTCTATGCGCGCAACCGCGACTATCATGATGTGATGAAGGGACGGCTGAAGCTTCTCGCCGGCTGGCTCGTCGCCGCGGCGAGGCCAAGGGCGACCGGCGTCAAGGTCTTCGTCGACACGGCGCCGGTAATGGAAAAGCCGCTCGCCGCCGCCGCCGGGCTCGGCTGGCAGGGCAAGCACACCAATCTCGTCTCGCGCGAATTCGGCTCCTGGCTTTTTCTCGGCGCGCTTTTTACCGATCTTGAATTCGAGGCCGATGCGCCGGAAAAGGATCATTGCGGGCAATGCCGCGCCTGCCTCGACATCTGCCCGACGAAAGCGTTCCCCGCGCCCTATCAGCTCGACGCGCGCCGCTGCATCTCCTATCTGACGATCGAACACAAAGGCCATATCGCGCGCGAATTCCGCGCCGCCATCGGCAACCGCATCTATGGATGCGACGACTGCCTCGCCGTCTGCCCATGGAATAAATTCGCCAGCGCTTCGCGCGAGGCAAAATTGACCGCGCGCGACGATCTTGCGGCGCCCGCGCTCGCCGACCTCGCCGCGCTCGATGAAGCAGCCTTCCGCCGCCGCTTCGCAGGCGGGCCCATCAAGCGTCTCGGTCACACGCGCTTCTTGCGCAATGTGCTGATCGCGATCGGCAATTCGAAAAAAGGCGCGCTTGCGACAAGCGCGCTCGCGCAAATAAGGCACTCATCGCCGCTGGTGCGCGCAATGGCGGTCTGGGCCTTGGGCCGCTTGACCGAGCCAAAGGCTTTCGCCGAGCTTTCGCGCCTTTATAGCGCCGAGGAGACAGACCAACCGGTGTTGGCGGAGTGGCGCGCCCCCGTAAGGTGACGCGCCGCTCCCAGAGGAGTGGAAGACAAAGACCCCAGGCGGCGGGCGCCGCGAATCCTCCTGTTTTCGGTGCAAAACTATCGCCTGCCGGCAAAGCCCTTAGAGGCCGCCGTTTAGGCTCCTTCCCCGCATCCTCGCGAGCCTCGGCTCGCCAAACACACCGCGCTCGCCTAATGAGCGGGAACCGAAACCACTTCGTGTCTTAGCTTTTCGATCTCGTCCTTGATCGACAATTTCTTTCGTTTCAACTCGACTAGCTTCATATCGTCGGCGGCTGGATGCGCCTTTTCTGCTTCGATCGCCAGTTTTATTGCATGATGACGACGCTCCAGTTCGGCGAGATGCGCCTCTAGCGACATGAGTCACTCCCTGGTTGTGATCGACGACAAAAGTGTGACATAGACGGCGGACGATTCAAGCCCTGGAAGGGCTGTGGCACGCATCAATTTTTTTGGTTGGAATGGTCAATCCGTTCGCATTTTGGCTCCAGTTTGGGCGTTAAATCGCCCGGGCGAGATAAGAAGGCTCGCCGAATCAAGGACCTAGCGGCGTGATTCGCGCGATGCGCGACCCCGATCTGTCCAGAGGGAAGGCGGCGTCATCCCCGATCTCCACCGCCTGCCTTGCCGGAAATCGACGCGGCTCCCATAATCCTCCGCCTGGCCAAAAGGGTCGTCAGGTTTAAGCCGCCAAATCGAATCACCGGGCGAGCGGGATGGCGCAAGAATTGACGGAAGCGGAGCGCGCTGAAATCCGTCGCGAGATCGAGCGTTTGCGCGAAGAGCATCGCGATCTCGACGCTGCGATCGAAGCGCTCGAACGCGTCGGCGCGGCTGACCGCCTGCAAATGCAACGGCTGAAAAAGCGCAAACTTGCGCTGCGCGACAAGCTGGCGGCGTACGAAGACATGCTGACGCCGGACATTATCGCCTAAGGTGGGCGCCCCACCGGCGCCGCGATCGGCCGATGACGCGTCGCCATCGCCCGCCCTTCGCCTTGCGCGCCGCCTGTGGCTAGTTTAATCGCACGGCCTTAACGCCAGCCAATCGAGCTCAAGCCCGTGGCGATTCCGACAAAGCCCGTCGCCCTGATCATGGGGAGCCAGTCCGATTGGGCGACGATGCGCCATGCCGCCGCGACGCTGGACGAACTCGGCGTCGCTCATGACGCTCGGATCGTCTCCGCCCATCGCACGCCCGACAGGCTCGTCGCCTTCGCCAAGGGCGCTCGCGACGCCGGGTACAAAATCGTCATCGCCGGCGCCGGCGGCGCCGCGCATCTGCCAGGGATGACCGCGGCCTTCACGCCCCTTCCGGTCCTCGGCGTTCCGATCGACTCCAAGGCGTTGTCGGGGCAGGACAGCCTCTTGTCGATCGTGCAAATGCCCGCCGGCGTTCCGGTCGGCACTTTGGCGATCGGCGAGGCCGGCGCCGTCAACGCGGCGCTTCTCGCCGTCGCAATCCTGGCGCTAGACGACAAGGGCCTCGCGGCGCGGCTTGACGCCTGGCGAAGCGCGCGCAGCAGCGCCGTCGCTGAGCGGCCGGCCGAGGGCGAAGCGCGGTGACGCTTTCGCCCGGCGCGACGATCGGGATTTTGGGCGCCGGACAGCTTGGTCGGATGCTGGCCATGGCCGCCGCGCGATTGGGCCTCAAGAGCCACATTTTCGCGCCAGAGGCGGATGCTCCGGCTTTCGACGTCGCCACGGCAAGAACAATCGCCGCTTATGAGGACGAAGAGGCGCTCGCGCGCTTCATTGAGACGGTCGACGTCGTAACCTATGAATTCGAGAATGTGCCAATCGCCTGCGCCGAATTCCTGAGCGAGCGCCGTCCCTTGCGGCCGGGCGTGCGGGCGCTGGCGGTGACCCAGGATCGCCTGCCGGAAAAGAATTTTCTGCGTGACATCGGCCTAAGGACCGCGCCGTTCCTCGCAGTCGGAGACGCCGGCGCTCTCGTACGCGCCGTCGCCTCGCTCGGGCGCCCGTCGATCCTCAAGACGCGGCGTTTCGGCTATGACGGCAAGGGACAGGCGCTGGTGCGCGAGGGCTCCGATCTCTCGGCGCTCTATCGGGCGCTCGGCGGAGAGCCGAGCGTGCTTGAAGGTTTCGTTCGCTTCGAACGCGAAGTCTCGCTGGTCGCAGCGCGAGGCCTCGGCGGCGAATTCGCCGCCTTTGATCTCTGCGAGAACGAGCATGAGCATCACATTCTCGCCCGCACCCGTCTTCCGGCGGCCGTGGCGCCGGCGACCGAAATCGCCGCGCGCGAGATCGCCCGTCGAATCAGCGAGGCCCTGGACTACGTCGGCGTGCTCGCCGTCGAAATGTTCGTGGTCCGCGACTATGACGGCTTAGAGACTCTCATCGTCAATGAGATCGCGCCTCGCGTCCACAATTCCGGCCACTGGACTCTCGATGGCGCGTTGACTTCGCAGTTCGAGCAGCATGTGCGGGGCGTCGCCGGCTGGCCGCTCGGCGCGCCGACGCGGCTCGGAGCGATCGAGATGCGCAATCTGATCGGCGTCGAAGCGGAGAGCTGGCGAGACATCCTCGCCGATCCGGGTCTCCACCTTCATCTCTACGGGAAAGTCGAGGCCCGGCCCGGACGAAAGATGGGCCACGTCACGCGCATTTCGCCGTCGCCATGGGGCCTCGGCGCGCAATTTCCAGGCCAGGCCGCAGGCCCGGCCCTGGACAATGACGATGGCCTCTGATAAAGGCGCGCTCCTCTGGTTCAGCGCTCTTCGAACGCAAGAACCGAGTTTTCACATAGGCAGTTCGTCGCCCAGCAAGGCCTCAACGGCCTTCCGAAAATAGGATCGCTCGTGCAAGTTCTCGTCCGCGACAACAATGTCGATCAGGCCCTCAAGGCGCTCAAGAAAAAGATGCAGCGCGAGGGTATTTTCCGCGAGATGAAGCTCAGAGGTCATTACGAGAAGCCATCCGAAAAAAGGGCGAGGGAAAAGGCCGAGGCGGTCCGGCGGGCGCGTAAGCTCGCCCGCAAGAAACTGCAACGCGAGGGTCTCCTGCCGGTCAAGGCAAAGCCTGCGGCTGGCGCGCCACGTTGAACCGAGAGCGGCCCGGCGCTGGTTCAGCGACGCTTTCGAACCCGCGCAACGCCGCTCATTTCATCAATGGCCGCGAGCCGAAGGGTTCGTGGCCATGTCATTTAGAGAGCGATCATTTAGAAGGCGATCATTTCGGTTTTGCTAGCGGCTTGGCGGACAAAATCGGGACGCTTACGGGACCATATTGCTGAGCGCCGAATTGCGACCGGAATTGGAGCGAGGTTTGAGAGACGTGGCGAGCCCTTCTGGGGCTTTTGCGCAGCGCGCGGCGCTCGCCCTGATCGCCGCCCTGGCGCTCGCCGGCTGCAACGGTCTGGGCGCGGTCGGAATGCCGCCCGATGCGCGCGTCGCCGAGGTGGAGCCCGATCAGACTGGCGCGAGCGCGGTGAACATCGCGTCTCTCACCGACGTCATCCAACGAAATCCGAATGATTCGGCGGCCTACAACACCCGCGGCGCGGCCTATGCCCGCATTGGGCGTTACCAGAGCGCGATCGACGATTTCGGCCACGCCGTTCAGATCGATCCCAACTTCGCCGCCGCCTATGTGAATCGCGCCCTCGCCTATCGGCAGATCCGCAAGGACAATCTCGCGCTCGCCGATTTCAACCAGGCGCTGACGGTCAACCCCAACCATGCCGCCGCCTATTTGGGCCGAGCGAATTTGCTGCGCGCGCAAGGCCACCTGCCGGAGGCCCTCGCCGATCTCGATCAGGCGATCCGCCTCAATCCGGAAGGCGCGCAGGCCTTTCACGCGCGAGGGCTTATCTATCAGCGCCAGGGCGACCACGCTCACGCGATCACCGATTTCAACAACGCCATCGATCGCGATCCTTTCGCCGGCGCTCCCTATCAGGCGCGCGGCGAAAGCTATATCGCGACCGGCAAATATGACGCGGCGATCGAGGACTTCAACGCCGCGCTGAACGTCGACGCCCATAACGCCGACGCCTGGGCGGGCCTTGGCGTCGCCTACGAGCGCCAAAACAACAGGGCCAAGGCGGTTGAATCCTACGGCCGCGCCCTTTCCGTCGACAAGAACAGCCAGTTGGCGCGCGAGGGGCTCGAGCGGCTGCGCTGACAAGCTCCGCCCTATACATAAAGTTTCGCTCGACCGATTCTTCGCGCGCGACGACAATGGACGGGCGCAGGCGATTGATTCGCTTGGGACGCTTCTCGGTCTAAGGGCTGAGCGGAACGGGGCCGATGACGGGCTTTCACCAGCGCGATGAGCTGAATCAACCTCTCGGTCTAGGACCGGCGCAGCCGAGGCGGCGCGCTCACTATCGCGCTTTTGCGCTGCTTGGTTGCGTCCTCATTGCCGCGGGGTTGATCGCCTTCCTCGCCAGGACCGACGACAGACTTGCCGGCGAGCCCTACGCCGTCGCCTCCATTGATCAACGCCCAGCCGGCGAGCCTGCCGCCGCCGCATCGAGCCGCCAAGCCACGACGTCGACGGCCGCCCCTACGGGACCGCCCGCCAGCCAATTGTCCGCCACTCAGATCGAGGCGCAGAGCGGCGTCAAAGTAGTCCGCAGTGGCGGCGCGGCGCCGCCCGGCGCCCTGATCATCGAGGTCCCCGAAGCCGTCGGCCTGCAACTGAACCCCGCGCCCGACCAGCGCTTGATTGAGAAATCGCGGTACGGTCTCCTGCCGCGCATCGGCGCCGACGGCGCGCGGCCGGCCGATGTTTATGCGCGCCCGCCCCTCGTTGCCGACAATCTGAAAAGCGCGCCCCGCATTGCGCTTCTCGTCGACGGCCTCGGGCTCAGCGAGGAAGGAACCGTCGATGCGATCCGCGAATTGCCCGGCGCAGTCTCGTTGGGCTTCGCCCCCTATGGCGCGGCCGTGGAAAGGCTGGTCGCCGAGGCGCGCGAGGCCGGGCACGAGGCGCTGCTTCAGGCGCCGATGGAGCCTTTCGACTATGCGACCAACAATCCCGGCCCTCATACGCTTCTCAGCTCGGCAAGCGAGGCGCAGGTTCTCGATGATCTTCACTGGCTGATGGCGCGGTTCCAAGGCTATGTCGGCGTTACGAACTTTCTTGGCGCAAAATTCACCGCCGACCAGGCGGCTCTCGCCCCGGCGTTGCGCGACATCGCGGCGCGCGGCCTTCTCTATGTGGACGATGGCTCGTCGCCGCGCAGCCTGGCGCGAAGCGAAGCCGCGCGAATCAACCTTCCCGCCGTCGCCGCCGACGTGATGATCGACGCGGCGCCAAAGGCCCAAGCCATCGACGAGGCGCTGATCCGGCTCGAGGCGCTGGCGCGGGCCAATGGCTCAGCGGTCGGCGTCGCCACCGCCTTGCCCCTCAGCGTCGAGCACATTTCGCGCTGGGCGCGCTCGCTGGAAGCGCGCGGTCTTGCCTTGACGCCGATCTCCGCGATAGTGACCCGCGGGGGGCCCGGTCGCGCCGCCGAAATGGTCGCGCCTGATGTTCCCGCGGTGAGCCGTCGATGACGTTTGAGGACCTCCCCTATCGCCCTAGCGTCGGGGTCGCGCTGTTCAATCGGGAGGGCAAGGTCTTTCTAGGGCGGCGCAGGAGGCGCCGCGCGTCCGGCAAGGATGGGATCGGCCACGACTGGCAAATGCCGCAAGGCGGCATCGACAAGGGCGAATCGCCGCGCGCCGCGGCGATTCGCGAACTCTACGAAGAAACCAATGTCGCGACCGTCCTGTGGCTCGCCGAAGCGCCGGAGTGGCTGAGCTATGACCTGCCGCCCGATGTCGCCGCTAACCGCTGGCGCGGCCGTTTTCGCGGCCAAAGGCAGAAGTGGTTCGCGTTTCGCTTCGAGGGGCAGGAGAGCGAAATCGACATCGACCGCCCGGCCAAAGGCGCGCATACGCCGGAATTCGACGCCTGGCGCTGGGAGCGAATCGAAGAACTGCCGGCCCTGGTCATTCCCTTCAAACGCCAGGTCTATGAAGCCGTGGTCGCGACCTTCGCGCCACTCGCCAAGCCCGCCTGAAGAATTGGCCTCGTCAGCGGCCGGCGGCGACCTCCGCCTGGGCCTGCGCCAGCGTCTCGCTCATTTTGCGGCGGAGGAGGTGATCGGAGACCTCGACGCCGGCGCTGTTGAAAGCGGCGCGGAGCGCCGCGAACAGAGCCTCGTCGTCGGCGCGCTCAACCTGCGCCGCCACGACCGTCTTGGCGTAAGCCTCCGCATCCTCGGCCGTCTTGCCCATAAGCGCCGCCGCCCATAAGCCAATGAGCTTGTTGCGGCGCGCCCGCGCCTTGAAGCTCAGCGCCTCGTCAACGGCGAAACGCTTCTCAAATCCCTCTTCGCGCTCTTCAAAAGCGCCCATGAGAATTCTCCTTGTCCAAGCGGCGCGGGGGACCACGCGCCGCGGCCCAGCGCGGCGTCCACGCCCGTTGAAATACGCCATCCACCGATCGGCGATCGTCCATCTTCGCGATCGGATGCCGGGCTACACGGCAAAAAAGGCGCTCGCTTGCGGCTCGGCGCGACAATGCCCAGAATTGGCGGCCACGGCAACATAGGATCACGCGGACATTGTTTCGAGGGGGCCTTTCATTCGTCGTGCTTTCAATGCTTGCCGCAGCGCTTTGCATCGCCGGCGCGGCGCGGGCGGAGATGGTCTATCGGCGCGGCGCGGCAGGCGACGTTGCAACACTCGATCCGCAAAAGACCGCCAGCGTCACCGAAGCCGATCTTCTCGGCGACCTCTTCGAAGGTCTCGTCACCTACGACGCGGCGGGCGGGATTGTCCCCGGCGTCGCCGAAAGTTGGACGATCAGCGAGGATGGCCTGCGCTACGTTTTCAAACTGCGCGAGGCGAGATGGTCGAATGGCGATGCAATCAGCGCGGATGATTTCGTCTTTTCGTTCCGCCGTCTTTTGGACCCAGCGACCGGCGCGCAATACGCCAACCTGTTCTATCCGATCGTCAACGCCGGGAAGGTCAATCGCGGCGAAGTCGGCCGGGAGCGGCTCGGCGTTCGCGCCATCGACTCGACGAGGCTCGAGATCGCGCTCGCCGCGCCGACGCCGTACTTTATCGGGCTTCTGGCGCATCAGACGGCGATGCCTGTCCAAGAGCGAAATATCGCGCGCTTTGGCGACGACTTCACCCGCGCCGGCAATCTCGTCGGCAACGGCGCCTTTCGGCTCGCCTACTATTTTCCAAATGATCGCGCAATTCTCGTCAAGAACGAGAATTTTCATGATGCCGCAGACGTGAAGATCGACCGCGAGATCGTCCTGCCGCTCGAAGACCGCGCCGCGGCGCTGCTGCGATTTCAAGCCGGCGAGATCGATTCCTATCCCGATGCGCCGACCGAGCAAATCTCCTTTGTCCGCGAGAAGCTCAAGGATGCGCTCAAACTCTCGCCTGCGCTCGGCGCCTACTATTTCGTCTTTGACGTCAGAAGGCCGCCTTTCGACGACGCGCGTGTGCGCCGGGCTCTATCGATGGCGGTCGACCGCGACTTCCTCGCCGAGGACATCTGGGGCGGCACGATGACGCCGGCCTTTGGCCTCGTCCCGCCGAGCATCGCCAACTACGGCGCGCCGGTCGCTCCGGACTGGGCGGGCGAAGCGTTAAGCGATCGCGAAAGGGCCGCCAAAGCGCTGCTGGCCGAGGCCGGGTACGGACCTGCCGCCAAGAGGCTCAAAGTCGAGATCCGCTACAACAGCAGCGAGAACCACAGGAATACATGCGTCGCCCTCGCCGACATGTGGCGGCGGATCGGGGTCGAGACGACCCTCGTCAACTCCGACGCCAAGTCGCATTACGCGCTTCTCCAGAGCGGCGGTGATTTCGAAATCGCGCGAGCCGGCTGGCTCGGCGACTATTCCGACCCGCAGAA
>DASZFX010000195.1:0-2000 GCA_035939375.1 Roseiarcus sp. | reverse complement strand
ACCCTGCTGCTCTTCGGCTTCTGGGCCGCCGGGTTCGTCGACATCGGCGTGCCGGTCGGCGCGTTCTTTCTCCTCGGCGCGCTCGTCGGCGCGATCGACTGGGCTCACACCAGCGGCTGGAGTCTCGGGCGACGCGATCCGACGTTGTTTCTGCCGCACCAGCTCTTCGCCACCGCAATCGTCCTCGGCGTCGCGCTCCTTGCGCCGCAAATCGCCTTCCAGCCCTTCGCTACGCTGTTTGCGATCAGCGCCTTCAGCTTTATGGCGCCGAGCGCCAGAAGCCTCGTCATCGCTTGGGTCGCGGTCGCGATCGGCGCCGTGGCCGTCATATTCGCCGTCGGGCCGCAAATGGCGATCCCGACCTCGACGCTCGCCGGCGAGGCGCTGACCGGCGCTGTCGTCGCCGGATTGCTGGCGCGCTGCATCTGGATCGCGTTGTTCGTACATCAATTGCGCCGCCGGCTTGCGGAGAAGAACGTCGCCCTTGGCAAGGCGATGGAGCGGCTCGCGAAACTCGCCGACATCGACGAATTGACAGGCCTTCCGAACCGGCGGGCGATCGCCGAAATCTTGCGTCGGCAAATGGCGTTGAGCCGTCGCGCCGGCCTGCCGTTTTCGCTCGCCTATATCGACATCGACCGGTTCAAGACGATCAACGAGGTCCACGGCCATCTTGCCGGCGACGGCGCGCTGCGGTCGATCGCGAGCGCGCTTTGCGAGGCTGTGCGCGAGAGCGATCGGATCGGACGTTTCGGCGGCGAGGAATTCCTGCTCGTCATGACCGGCACGACTTTGCAAGACGCCGGCGCGCCGCTGGAGCGGCTTCGCCAACGCATCGCCGACCTCGGCCGTTCAGAGTTAGATTTGGCGCCCGGCGTCACCATCACGATCGGCGCGGCGCAATATGCGCCGGGTGAAACGCTCGAAGCGCTGGTGCGGCGCGCCGGTCTTGCGCTCCATCTTGCAAAAGGCGGCGGGCGAAACCGCGTCGCATTCAATCCGCCGGTCGAGGGCGCCGAGCCCCTGTCGCGCGCTTTGCGCGCGTGATCCCGTCAATCCTTCAGGCAGGCGTCAAGGAAGGCCCGAGCGTGATCAGCGTCACCGAGAGGACGCCGAGCACGACGCCTATCCCTTGCGCCCAGCCGAGCCTTTCCCCGAAAGCGAATATGGCGACCACATTGACGGCGACGAGTTGGACCACAGCGGAAAGGGAGAAGGCGCTCGACATGCCGATGGCGCGTACAAGGCGCATCATCAAAAGATTGCCGGCCGTATAGAGCGCCAGGGTCAAGACCATCTTGAGCACGCTCGGCGAAAGCGCCCAGGATTTCGCGCTGGTCGCTGCGCCAAGGAAGATCGCGGTCGCCGCCGCAAGTTGAATGAGGGTCGAAGGACTCATCGCTCGTTTGTCTCCCCGCCTCACGTAGCATTGCGCCTGCGCGCCCTCAACGGCGCCCGCGCAAGGCGCGCGTAGCCCCCCGCGAAGCGGGCTTGGCCAAGACGCCGAGCACGGCTCTGGCAACCCATCGCTGTTTGCACATTCCTGCTTGCGCCGCCCTGAAATCCCGGCAAGATCGCGGCCCGCTTTCAACCCTCGAGCGAGCCATGACCCAGGCCTATGACCCGAACAACATCTTCGCCAAGATCCTGCGCGGCGAAGCGCCCTCGACCAAGGTCTTCGAGGACGATGTTGCGTTCGCCTTCATGGACATCATGCCGCGCGCCGACGGTCACGTGTTGGTCATTCCGAAAGTCGCGGCGCGCACCATTTTCGACATCGCGCCTGCGGAGCTGGCGCGTTTCGTACCTGCCGTGCAGAAAGTGGCGATCGGCGTCAAGGCGGGCATGAAAGCCGATGGGCTGACCATCCAGCAATTCAACGAGAGCGCCGGCGGCCAGATCGTCTTCCACCTGCATTTCCACGTCCTGCCGCGCTGGACAGGCGTCGCGTTGCGCCCGCCCGGCGGGCCGATCGTCGGGGCGGAGGCGCTTTCGCCGTT
>DASZFX010000194.1:0-2486 GCA_035939375.1 Roseiarcus sp. | reverse complement strand
CACCATCGCGAAATACAACTGGATCACACCGGATCAGTACAACGACATGCATTCGTCGTTGAACACCTCCTTCACCTACAAAGGCGTCACCTATGCCGCCGGCACCGACCAGGAGGCGGTGGCGCTCGGCGACAACTTCCTATCGATCGTGGTGCCGGAAATCGAAGCGTCGCAGGCGTTCAAGGACAACGGCGTCATCGTCATCTGGAACGACGAGACCGAAGGCGACGAGACCGCAGGATCGACGGCGGGCTTCGACGGCACCGAGATCGTCATCTCGCCGCTCGCCAAGGGCAACGCCTACACCAACGACGTTCCGTACACGCACAACTCTGACCTGGTCACGCTGCAAAACATCTTTGGGGTCGCTGGCGGCGGCGCCGGCGGCTATCTCGGCGGCGCCGGGGGCGCGAACTCGCTCGCCGGCCTGTTCAAGGCCGACGTGATCCCCTCGGCCATCCCCGAGCCGTCGACTTGGGTCATGATGGGTCTCGGCTTCGCTGGCCTGGCCGGCGCCGGCGCGTATCGCCGCAAGTTCGGCGTTGCGGCCAAGCCGGCGGCCTGCTGAACCGCTAAACTTATAGCTGCAGTCGTGAAAGGGCCGGCCGCAAGCCGGCCCTTTTTGCTGTCCTTACGCCTTGCGATCGAACCGCCAGTCGGGCCGCGCGGCGCGGATCATCATCACTTCGCCCAGCGCCTGGCGCGTCAACAGGCCGATGATCTTGCCGGCGGCGTCGGTGACGTAGAGCGCGGCGGCGCTTCGATCCTGCAAGCGCTGGAAGAGGCTTTCGACTGGCGCCGAGGGGCGGACGCTTTCCACGTCCGAGCGCATGAAACCGCTTGCCGGTTCGTCGCGCCCATGCTCGCGCACGGCGTCGAGGATGTCCTCTCGGGTCAATAGGCCAACCGGCTTGCCGTACGCGTCGACAACCGGGAATTCGTGCTGCGCCGTCGCTAACAGCGCATCGACCGCCTGGCCGAGATTGGCGTCGATCGACACCGGCGTGAAGCGCGTCTCCATCGCCTCGCCGACGCTCACCCCCTTGAGCGCCTGTTGCGCCGCGCTCATCTGCGCTTCGCCGGCCGCCGCGATATAGACGAAGATGGCGATGAACAAGAGCAGCGGATTGCCGAACAAGCCGAGGAACCCGAGGCCGAACGCGAAAGCCTGGCCGATCCTCGCCGCGATTTCCGTCGCCCGCGGGGCCCCGACCCGCATCGCCAAGAGCGCGTGCAGCACCCGCCCGCCATCCATCGGAAAGGCGGGGATAAGATTGAAGACGGCGAGAAAGATGTTGGCGATCGCCAGACGGCCGGCGAGCGACAGGTTCGGATTGTCGATCTGCGTCAGGTCGGCGGCGTGAGCCGAGCCCAGCGCCGCGATCAGAGCCAAGCCGATGACGAGATTGACGGCGGGCCCAGCGAGCGCGACCACGAGCTCCTGCGCGGGATCGCTCGGCAGGCGTTCCAGGCTGGCGACGCCGCCGATCGGCAGTAGCGTCACCTCCGGCGTTCGGATGCCATACCGGCGGGCGGCCGCGATGTGGCCGAATTCGTGCAGCACCACGCAGGCGAACAAGAGCACAATGAACAGAGTGCTGTCGAGCGCAGCGGCGGGCCCTCCTCGGCTCCAGGCGCTGAAAGCGATCCAGGCGAGGAACAGGATGAAGGTGATATGGATTTTGACTTCGGTCCCGCCGAAGCGGCCAATGGTGATCGACCAGCGCATTGTCCGTCTCCGTCTGCGGCGCGCTATTCTAACCCCAGTCGCTCTGTCTCGACGAGAATCGGCGAATCGCGCATGAGTGGGCCATGAAACGTTTGGTCTTTTCCTGCCTTGTCGTCTTCGCCGCGCTAAGCGCATCCACCCCCTCGGCGCGCGCCGACTTCGCCTCCTGCGTCGGCTCGCTGCGCTCCCAGGCTGCGCATGACGGGATTTCCGCGAGGACCCTCGACACCGCCTTCAATGGGCTCGAGCCGGACGCGAAGGTGCTCGATCTCCAGAAGCAGCAGCCCGAGTTCAAGACGCCGGTCTGGGATTATGTCGATGGGCTCGTGGACGACGATCGGGTCGCCGACGGCAAGGCGGCGATGGCGAGGGAGGCGCGCGCGCTCGCCCGCGCCGAAGAGAAATATGGCGTCCCCCGAACCATGCTGGCGGCGATCTGGGGCGTCGAGTCGAATTTCGGCCAGGAGATGGGCAAGCGCCCGCTCGTGCAGTCGCTCACCACGCTTGCCTGCTTCGGCGAGCGCTCCAGTTATTTCCGCTCCGAATTGATGGCGACGCTGAAGATCATCGACCGCGGCGACGTGCCGGCCGGGAAGCTGAACGGATCGTGGGCAGGCGCATTCGGGCAGACGCAATTCATGCCCTCGACCTTCCTGCGCCTGGCGGTCGACTTCGAGGGCGACGGGCGGCGCGACATCGTCGATTCGGCGCCGGATGCGCTGGCTTCGACAGCCAACTACCTCGTCAAGTCCGGCTG
>DASZFX010000193.1:0-2119 GCA_035939375.1 Roseiarcus sp. | reverse complement strand
TCGACAAAGCCTATGCCGAAAACGAGGTCGCCTATCACAAGACGGTCGATGGCGCGCTGGAGACCGTGCTGATACCGTCGGCCACCAATGCTGAGTTGAAATCGCTGCTCGAAACCGGCCTCAAGATATTCCAGGGGCATGAGCAACATGCCGAGCATGTCGTGCAGGCCCTGAAATAGGAGCGCGATCTATGTACGCGCGCCTTTGCGCGCTGGGAATGTTGGGCGCCGCGGCGAGCGCCGCGACCGCCTCGGCGAGTGAGTCGATACGGATCAGTATCGATAAATTGGCCTTCACGCCGGCTCAGGTCTCGGCGCATGTTGGAGATACGATCGAATGGACCAATAACGACTTCGTCGCTCATACGGCCACTGCGCGAAACAAGGATTGGGACGTGGCCATCCCCGCTAAAGGCGTCGCCCGCGTGACTGTCAGCCGCGCCGGCGACGTAGACTACTATTGCCGTTTCCATCCCAATATGACGGGTCGCATGTCGGTCGCCCCATAGTGAGGGACAAGCGGTTCGGCGAGGTCACGCGATGGGGCAAGATGGCCCGCCTCATCGCAGGGCGGACAAGTCCAAACGGCCGCGCGGTCATTGGCGAGCGGTTGGCGCGCCTCTATATTGGCGGGCGCTATCGTCAGGACCCGCGGCCGATGTCAGCTTCTTTTCCCGTCTTCGATCTCGAGGCCTTCGAAATAGCCGGCGCAGCAGGGCGCCGCGCGCTGGGCCGCGAGGTCGACGACATCTGCCGATTGACCGGCTTTCTCGCCGTCGCCAATCACGGCGTCGCGCAGCGCGTGATCGACGACGTCTGGAGCAAGGCCAGGGCCTTTTTCGATTTGTCTTTCGAAGAGAAGGACAAGGCGAGGGTGCCGTATAATGGCTATCCCTACGGCTATCTCGGGCCGGAGCTCGAAGCGTTGGCGAAATCGCGCAATGTTGTTACGCCCCCCGATCTGAAAGAGAGTTTCAACGGGGGGCCGGCGGCGGTTCCTCCCGGCGTGAGCGATTCCGACGCGCTCGCTTTTTGCTACGCCCCGACGATCTGGCCTGCGAGGCCAGACGGCTTCGTCGAAGCCTGGCGCGCCTACTATGCGGCGATGGAGGATCTCGCGGCGCGGATCATGAGGGTCTTCGCGGTCGCGCTGAACTTGCCTGACGATTATTTCGCGGGCTTCATCGATGCGCCGGTCAGCGCGCTTCGCGCCTTGAACTATCCTGAGCAATTGGTCTCCCCGAAGCCCGGCCAATTGCGCGCCGGCGCCCATACCGACTATGGCAGCCTGACGATCCTCCTGCCGCAAGAAGGGTCGAAGGGCCTCGAAATCGCCGCCCGCGACGGCTCGTGGATCGCCGTGCCGCCGATACCGCGCGCCTTCGTGATCAATCTCGGCGACCTGATGCAGCGCTGGACCAACGACCGCTGGGTCTCGACCCTGCATCGCGTCGTCAATCCGTCGCCGGATGATGGCGGCATGGCGAGACGACGGTCGCTCGCCTTCTTCCACCAGCCCAATTGGTCGGCGGAGATCAAATGCCTCGAAGCCTGCCTCGCACCGGGCGAGACGCCGAAATACGAACCTGTGCTTTCGGGTCCGTACCTGATGGGAAAATTCCGCGCGACCGTGACGCCGACCGCGGCGTGATCCGGCGCTTTCTGCTGTCATTTGCCGCGAAAGCGCAAGTTCAGCGGGCCGAAGTCTCGAGGCTCCCAACGCAGACTGGATTCCCGCTTTGGGGAATGACAGGCAGGGGGCGCTCGGCGCCTACCTCAGCGATCCGACCATCAGCGCCTTGAAGCGGGCGGCGTCGATGGTCCAACATACGTCGGTCTTGAATCCGCCATCGATCGCGCGCTTCCAGGCGACGGCGTTGTTCGCGTCATGGGCGACATTGAGGCGATCGACGATCGTCATGCCGCGAGTCAATTCGCTTGCGCATTCGATTTCGACGAAGTTGGGGCTCCATTCGGCTCCGATCGTGCGGTCGAGCGCGACCGCCATTGCGGTCGGATCGGCGAGCGACAGGCCGCGCTCGCCGGTCTGGGTGAAATAGGCCTCCTTCGCTCTCCCGTTGCATTCGATCGCAAAGCGCCCCTTGGCTGTGCCGAGCGCA
>DASZFX010000192.1:0-13415 GCA_035939375.1 Roseiarcus sp. | reverse complement strand
GGCGCGCTTCCCCAAGGCCCGCTTCGCCCATGCCTACGCTTCAACGGAAGCCGGCGTCGGCTTCGAAGTCAGCGATGACGAGTCGGGCTTTCCCGTATCGTACCTCGGCGAGCGGAGCGGCGGCGCCGCCATGAAGATCGTCGAAGGGTCTTTGCGCATTCGCTCGCCCCGCGGCGCATCGCGCTATATCGGCCGCGAAATGCCCCCTTTACGCGACGAGGACGGCTTTATCGATACCGGCGATATGATCGAGCAACGCGGCGCGCGCTGCTATTTCATTGGCCGGCGCGGTGGCGTCATCAACGTCGGCGGCGCAAAGGTGCATCCGGAAGAAGTCGAGGCGGTCATCAACCGCCAGGCCGGAGTGCGCATGTCGCTGGTCAAAGCGCGGCGAAACCCGATCGCCGGGGCCCTTGTCGTCGCAGATGTCGTTCTGGACGGCGACGCGCCGAAAGAAGAGACGGTCCGCGACAATATCCTCGCCGCTTGCCGCGCGGGCCTTGCGTCCTATAAGGCGCCGGCGGTCATCCGCTTCGTCCCGAAACTCGCAATGACGACGGCGGGGAAACTGAAGCGCGATGGATAGTGTCATCGTCACCGGCGCAAGCCGCGGGATCGGCCTCGGCGTCGCCGGAAAACTCGCCGCTTCCGGCTATCGCGCCGTCGCGGTCGCGCGCACAATGAGCACGGATCTCGCCGCCGCGATCAAGGAGGCCGAGCGCGGCGCGGGGGCGCTGCATTTCGAGGCCTTCGACCTTGCCGACATCGCCGCAATCGGGCCCTTCGTCGCGCCGTCATGGGCCGCTCTATGGCCTTGTCAACAATGCGGCCATCGGCGCCGAAGGCCTCCTCGCCAATATGGCGAATGACAAGATCGAGGCTTTGATACGAGTCAACACGTTGTCGCCGATCGTTCTCACTAAATATGTCGTTCGCGGCATGATGTCGGAGGGGCGCGGGCGCATCGTCAATCTCTCCTCGATCATCGCCTCGACGGGCTACAATGGGCTCTCCGTCTATGCCGCGACTAAGGCTTCGATGGTCGGCTTCACCAAGTCGCTGGCGCGAGAGGTCGGACGCGTCGGCGTCACGGTCAACGCCATCGCGCCGGGCTTCATCGACACGGCGATGACGCAAGGGCTCGCATCCGATCAGCGTAAGCGCATCGTCGAGCGCAGCGCGTTGCGCCGCCTCGCCGAGATAGAAGACATCGCCAACATGGTCGCATTTCTCCTCGGCGAGACGGGACGAAACATTACCGGCGCGGTGATGACGGTGGACGCAGGAAGCACGGCGTAGTGTTCTTGCCAGCCGCGTTGCGAGCTCCCTACCGCGTCGCAAACGTCAGCTCAACTATCGGTGAAATTGTCGCGATCGGCGAAATATTTCCATATGCGGGAGAAACCGCGGGAGCGCCCCGTCTCCCGCCCGCAGAAGAGGATCGGGGCGAGTGTCAGCCGACGACCTATTGTACTTCCCGCGTGCCGTTAAAAAAAAGGGCAGATCCCCGAAGTCCGGCCTTTACAGCGAAAGCGCCGTCCGTGCCGCCGCCGGCCATTTCGCCAGATCGGTCCCATGAGTGGCGAAAAGCGCGACCGCGAGCCTGTCCATGCCAAAGGCGACGCAGGCCGTATGGGCCGCCTCGCCGGCGTCGTTGCGGATGCCCCAGGTCTCGCCGAAATGGTCGCGGTGATAGTTGAAGCTCATGCAAGCGGTCGGTTTTTCCGCCGAGCGCACCGGGACCAAGAGTTCGAACTTAAGCTCCTGCTGCGTCTGCGCCTTGCCGACGATGACGCCGCCGCGCCCGAAGAAGGGATCGCTCGCCGTCTCGACCCGATAGACAAGGCCAAGCGCTTCAGCGATTCCGGTTGCGCGCGTCATCCAGTCGTGGCGGAAGGCGCGAACCTGTTCGGGCGAGCCGATGCGGACGAATTCGCGCATGCGGAAGGACTGAAGGCGGTCGATGCCGCGCGAGGGTTCGCGGCGAAAGCAGTCGCAGGCGACGTCGAAGACAAATCCCTCGGCCGGCATGACGCCTCTCGCCGCGGCGAGCGGATAGAGAGGGTAGCAGGCGGCCGGCGCCAGGACGAGATCGGCGGTCTTCAAGGCGCCGGTCCAATCTTCGCCAGCGGCGAAGCGATCGACGGCGGCGCCGATCTCGCGTTCGGCGCCTTCAAGATTGCAGACGCAGCCGAGAAGATGCGGAAAGCTTTTAAGATAGCCCGACTTCTCGATCATCGCGCGGCTGACGACCGGCGGAAAACGAAGGACTTCGACTCCGGCCCCGCGATGACGCGAAATCAGGGCCGCCAGCGCTTCGACGACTTCCTCATATCGGCCGGTCCGCCCGTAGACGCCGTCAATCCCCATCGGCCGGAACAAAGCGTCGAACAGCACATCCGGCGAGGTCCTCAGCTGGCCGAGGGCCTTGTACGCGATCGTCATCAAATCCTCTCCTGGCGACCCGTCAAGCGAGAGGCCGTCTCAAAAATTCAGAGCGGTTGGAACCTCGCTCATCAACACCGTCGCTTCGGCATTGGCCAGAATGCGGTCGTTGTTGATCATGATCGGCGAGGAAAGAACGTCCCTTAGGTGCCGGCCGAGCGTAAATTCGGTGTCGTTGCGATAACCGGAAAGGCCGCAGGCCCGCATCGCGCTCATGACGACGGAGACGGCAAGTTCAGATGCTTCGACCTTCAGCAAGTTCACCGACGTCTGCATGTCGAAGCCGTCGAGACCATTGGCCTCGCAGGCGCGGCGCTCGAACGTGCGTATCGCAGACTGGACGACGCCGCGCAAAGTCTCCAAGCCGACACGCGCGCGCGTCAGATGCGCGGCGGCCGGCGGCATTTTGCCGCCTGAGGCGCGCGCGGCGACACGTACGAAATTGCGCGCCCGCCGCACCGCGCCAGCGGCAAGGCCGGCCCAGGCGGCGCTCCAAAACATATGGGCGAAGGGCGTCATGGTCTCGGCGTGGATGCGCTCGTAAGGATCGGCCAAGACCTGATCGGCCTCGCCCGCCGCGCGCAAGATTACGCCGACACTGCAGGTCCCGCGCATCCCCAACGTGTCCCAGGACTGGGTGCGTTGGAGCGAATAGTCCTCCTTGAGAAAGGCGACCAGCACTTGATCCGAGCCCGCGGCCGATTCGTCGCGCCGCGCCGTCGTCACGATCCCATCGGCGTGTTCGCAATAAGAAATGCACGCGGCGATACGTTCGAGCGAGATACGCGAACCGGTGGCGCGCACCGCCGCCTCGCTTGAGCGGATATTGCCACCGTTCGATCCTTCGGTCGTCGAGGAGGCCATCAGCAATTGCTCGGCGGCAATGCGCCGTTGCAAATTCTCCTGCCAGGCGACCCCGCGCGAATGACGTGTAAGACAAGCGACCTTGGTCTGGTGCATTGCGAAAATCATCGCGCTCGAAGCGCAGGCGGCGCCAAGTATGGCGCAAACGTCGGCGACGTCCCCCGGCCTCGCTCCTTCGCCGCCGAGCGCCTCCGGGATGAGAAGCCCAAGCAACTTTTGCTCGCGAATGGCCGCGAAAGCTTCGCTGGGGAAGCGGGCGTCGCGGTCGACGGCGTCGGCGTGGCGCGCCGCCACGTCCGCCGCGGCCTTGGCGCGCGCACGCCAGGGGCGCGTATGCGCGCCCTCGTCATTGGTCTGAGGCTTGGAGACTTGAAGATTATGGGACTGAGGATTTCGCGCCGCCAAGCGCGTGATGTTGGAACTCATGTGCCGCCGCTCTCGTTCCGGTTTTGACGGCGCTGGCGCGAAATCTATACGCAAGGCCGCGGTTTTGGGAAAACCGACTTGTTATGGGCAAGAGGCATGCCACGCGCGGCTTAACAGTCCTGCTCACAAAATTCGACCGAGCATGAGCGCCCGTTAACCAGGCATGAAACATGCTGTGTCCCTTTGTGCTGTTGATTGAGCGCGAGTGCTTCGGACGATTGAAATCCTTTATAATCCGAGCGACGGGAGGCGGGCCGCACGCCGGCGCCGCCTTGATACGGAAATGGCGAATATGTTGGATCGTCCCAATTTGAGCATAAGGTTGTTCGAAATTGTGCGCGAGGTCATCGGCGGACCCGCGCCGTTGACGGCGATCGGACTTGACGACGACCTCAGGGAAATGGGCCTGACCTCGATGGGTATGGTTAAGCTGATGATGGCCGCGGAGGTCGCCTTCGATATTTCGATCCCCGATGAGGATCTCCATCCCGACAATTTCCGCTCGGTGCGCGCCATCGAGGCGATGATCACGCGCCTGGCCGGCTGAACCGGCGGGGCGACGCAAAGAAGAAATTGGCGGTGGTCATGACGGTTGATCCAGCCGCCCGTCGTTTTCTCGATCTGGTCCATGCAGGCTCGCGCCACTCAGAGGGGGAGCCTTCGCTCGCCGACATGCGCCGCACGACCGACGCGCTCGCCGGCTTTGCGCAACGAGAGCGCAAGCGCAAAGTTGAAGCGCGCGACGCGATGCTGCCGGGCGGCGCGCGCGAAATCCCAATCCGCATCTATTCGCCGGGCTCGGCGGGACCGAGGCCCCTGCCCGGCCTCGTCTATTTTCACGGCGGCGGCTGGCTGTCTGGCGGACTCGATTCGCATGACGGCGTCTGCCGCGCCCTCGCCGACGAAGGGGCGTGCCGGGTGATCGCCGTGGCCTATCGCCTGGCGCCCGAACATCGCTATCCCGCGGCCATCGAGGACGGCTCAGTCGCCATCGCCAAGGTCGTTTCGGAGGCGCGCAGCCTCGGGCTCGATCCGCGCCGGATCGGCGTCGCCGGCGATTCCTCGGGCGGCAATCTTGCCGCCGTACTGTGTCGAATGTTGCGCGGCGGCCCATCGCCGATCGCGTTGCAGCTCCTGCTCTGTCCGGTGTTGGATGCGCTCGGCCGAACGGCTTCGCGACGGGCCTTGGCCAGCGGCCATTTCCTGGAAGAGAGGACCATGGAGCGCTATTTCGACTTTTATCGCATCGCCGGTCTAGGACCGGACGATCCGAGCGTGTCGCCGCTTCGCGCGCCCGAGCTTCGTGGCCTGCCGCCGACCCGGATTCACGCCGCCGAATACGATCCGCTCAGGGACGAGGCCAAGCTCTACGCCGAGCGGCTGTCGAAAGAGGGCGTCGACACCCGGATCACCGTCCATCAAGGCGCAATCCATCACTTCTACGGCCTCGGCGACGCCATTGCCTATGCGCGCGAAGCACTCAAGGCGATCGGCGCCGATATTCGCGAAGTGCTTTCCTAGACGGTCGCAGGTCATAGCCGCATCGCGCCCCTTTCGATCGCCGCAAAAAGATCGCGATCGAGCGGGACATAGGCGCTGCTCGCGCGATCGAAGACATAGAGCGGATCGGCGATTTGCGTCGGATCGAAGCCCTCGCGCATCAGCGTCTGCTTTTGATGCTTGAAAGTCGCGGTGACGTCCAAACTCGATTTGACGCGTAGGAAGACCGGTCGCGCATAGTCCGGCAAGGCGGCGCGCAGCGCCAGCGCGATCGCATCGAGATCGATCGTCGCGCTCGGGGCGATCAGCGCCATACCGGCGCGGCCCTCGCCGCCGGGAACCGCGACGCCATAGACCGCAGCGTCGACGATACCTGCACAGGCGCAAAGCGCCGCAGAGACTTCCATGGTCGAAACATTCTCGCCTTTCCAGCGGAAAGTGTCGCCGACGCGGTCGATGAAATAGTAGAAGCCCTGTTCGTCGATGCGCATCAGATCGCCGGAGCGCAGCCAGGCGTCGCCGGGCGCAAAGACGTTGCGGAGGATTTTCTTCTCCGTATCGGCGGCGCTCGTATAGCCCTCGAAGCGGCTGGCGAGATCGCCCCCGCTTGAGCCGATGCGGGCGATCCCTTCGCCGATTTCGCCGCGCGCCGCGCGCACGCAGAACCCATCGGCGTCGCGCGCCGGCTCGCCGCGCTCGAAATCGAAACGAACCAGCGCAATGGCGTTACGAGAGGCGAAAAACCCCGGAATTCGGCCGATGGCGCCGACCTTGCCCTCGACATTGGTCAGCGAGAAATTGGCTTCGGTTGCGGCGTAGAACTCGAGAATGCGGGGGACGGCGAAGCGCTTCTGGAAGGCCATCCAAACGTCCGCGCCCATGCCATTCCCACAGGCCAGGCGCAGACGATGCGCCTTTTCGGACGGATGGAGCGGCGCTGCGACGAGATAGCGGCACAGTTCGCCGATATATTGAAACAGGGTACAGTCCCAATCGACGATCTCTTGCCAGAACCGGCGGGCGGAGAAGCGCTCCGCCACGAAGGTCGAGCCGCCGTTGAGCAAAGCCGCGCCGATCGCGACGACCCCGCCGACGCTGTGATAGAGCGGCAGGCAATCGTACATGCGATCGTTCTCGCCGATCTCGGCGACGCCCGCGAACCACGAACTCCACATCATGATGCGGAAATGGCTGACATGGGCGGCTTTCGGCAGGCCGGTCGTGCCGGATGTATAAATCAGGAGCGCGCGATCGGCGAGCGCGACCGGGCGACGCTCGGACGGCAGGAGTTCGTCGCCGACGAAAGCCTCGACATCGTGATCGATGCGCGCCGCCGCCGGCCCGACCTCGCCATGGCGCCACAGGGTCGGCGATGATTTCAGATACGGCGTCGCCTCCGCGAAGCGCTCGGTATATTCAGCCGCGATGATGATGTGGCGTGGCGCCGCCGCCTCGATACAATGGGCGAGCGCGGCGCCGCCCAAATTCGTGTTGAGCAACGCAACGATCCCGCCAATCTGCGTCACGCCCAGCCAGATCGCGACATATTCGGGCCGGTTCGGCATCAACAGACAGACTGTGTCGCCGGGCGCGATCGCTTGCGCCAGCGCCCAGCGCGAATAGCGATTCATCCGCGCAGCGAGCGTCCCAAAGGTCAGCGTTTCGCGCTTCGAAAGCAGCGCGGGCTTGTCGGCGTAGCGATGCGCGAGTTCGCCGATGACGGTCGGAAAGATGCGCGAGGAATCTTCGCCGAGGCGCGCCGTCGCTTCGAAGGCGCGTCGCCAGATTTGCGCCGGCGTCGATTCGGCTAGTCGTCCTTCGCGCGTCCCAGGACGACCCGCATCCGATGGAGCAAATTCAGCCATTCTCGCGTCTCGGCTTCATGCCGGCATGCAGCGGCCGCGCCAATGCAGCAACGGTCGCTGGCCCTGCGCCTTCATCGCGACGACCCGGCCGATGACGATTGCATGGGTGTGTCTCTCGATCGCCTCTTCGACCTCGCAATCGATGACCGCGACAGCCTCTTGCAGCAGCGGCGCGCCGGTTGTCAGATGCGTCCAGTCGTAACCCTCGAACCGCGTCGCGCCATGCATCCCGCCGCTGCCGGAGAAGCGCTCGGCGAGTTCGGCATGGGCGCCCGCCAATATGCTAAGGCCAAAGACGCCCTCGGCGCGAATCGTCGCGAGAGTCGCTGAACGTCGAGCCAGACAGACGATGAGCGTGGGCGGATCCATGGAGAGGGAGCAGAGCGAGGTCGCCGTACAGCCGTTGCGGGTCTCGTCCTGGCCGGCGGCCACAATGGCGACGCCGCTCGCAAATTCGCGCATCGCCAGGCGAAAGGCTTCGGCCTTCGCCGGCGGCGGCGCGCGCGAAGCGGCGATCGTCCGTACTTTCAACGCCTGTCTATCCAAATAGGCCATACGCCTCACCCGCCCCAGCGCCGCTTCAGCGCCGAACTGTTCTGCACGATCTCGGCCTTCCTCTCGGCGACGAAAGCAAGCCAATTGCGGTAGAGAAGGCGGGCGGGGCGCCGCCAAGGCGCATCCGCTGCGCCGCGACCAATATCGGGATAAGCGGCCATCGTCTCGCCGCGGCGATCGGCCCGGGCCTGCGACTGAAAAAGGCGGAGCGAGCGCTCCTCATCGCCTGAGAAATAGCTCTGTGGAAATTCAGGAAGAGAGGCGAGATCGTCGCCGAGATAGCGACTGACGTCGCGACGATATTCGCGGGCCAGCGTGTCGCTCTCGTATTCCGGATGGCCCTGGAGGAAGACGACGAGGCTGCGCATCTGTCTGACGAACATATCGACGCCCGTCGTCGGCGAGCGCGTAAGGACGCTATAACCGGCGCGCCGAAGCTCCTCTTCGTCGAGCCCATTGTGTCGCGAGTGCGGGATCAGCCATCGCCCGTTCGCGCCTTCTGTCAGCCTGTCGGATTGCACGACATCGAAAGCGAAGACGCCAGAGCATTTTGCCGGCAAGGCGCGGCGCGCGACGCCGCTGAAATGCCGCACGCCGGCGTGGGCGGCCAGACACGAGAGGATCGTCGAGATCGTATTGGCTTCCGCCCAGTCGATAGCGCTGGCCAAAGCGCCCCAATAGGGCTCTTCTTCGAGGTCAGGGGCGACGGGCTGGGCGCCGGTGACGATGAGCGCATCGAGACCCTCCCCGCGGAGCGCGCTCGCATCGGCGTAGAGGGTGCGAAGATGCTCGAGCGCCTCTCTCGAACGCGCAATCTGCCGCAACCCATAAAGGCGCAGCCGCACGTCGGCGTCGCCCGAGGCCGTCTCAATGAGGGCGCTGAACTGGCGCTCCGTGGCGGCGAGGGCGCCATCCGGCATGTTGTTGACGAGGCCGATCGTCAGACGCCGGCCGCGGTCGCGGATCGTACCGCGCCGTCGCCGCCTCTCCCGGATGTCGCTGACCTGCGCGTCGGCGTGAGGGTCCGGTCTGTCGATGCCGAGGGGCATGCGATGTCCTATTCCGCCGCAAGGGCGCGCCGCCCCAGGCTGGCGGGAGCCAGCGCCTGATCGAGGTCCTCGACAATGTCGTCGATATGCTCGATGCCGACGCTCATGCGGATCATCTCGGGTTTGACGCCGGCTTTCGCCTGCTCTTCGGCCGTCATCTGACGGTGGGTGGTCGAAGCCGGGTGACAGGCGAGCGATTTGGCGTCGCCGATGTTGACCAGGCGCTTGACCAACTTCAGCGCGTCATAGAAAGCCTTGCCGGCTTCGAGCCCACCCTTGACGCCGAATGTCAGAAGGGAGGGAGCGCGGCCGGCGAGATATTTCTGCGCCAGCGCATGATAGGGACTATCGGCGAAGCCCGCGTAATTGACCCATTCGACGCGCGGATCATCCCGCAGGAATTCGGCGACCTTGCGGCCGTTCTCGACGTGGCGCTCGACGCGGAGCGCGACCGTTTCGATCCCCTGCAAGAGCAGGAAGGCGCTGAGCGGCGCCAGAACCGCGCCGGTTGTGCGTTGGTACACGCTTCGGCAACGGGCGATAAAGGCCTCGCGGCCGAAGCGCTCGACATAGACGAGACCGTGATAGGATTCGTCGGGTTCGTTGAACATCGCAAAGCGCTTGGCCTGCGCCGCCCAATCGAAGGCGCCGCTGTCGACGATCGCCCCGCCCATAACGGCGCCGTGGCCACCCATGAATTTGGTCAACGAATGGACGACGATATCGGCGCCATATTCGATCGGCCGCAGCAGGATCGGCGTCGCCACTGTATTGTCGACGATGAGCGGGACGCCATGTCGATGCGCGGCCTTCGCCAACGCCTCGATGTCGCAAATATTGCCCGCCGGATTGCCGATGCTCTCGCAAAAGACGGCGCGCGTCTCATCGTCGATGAGGCGTTCGATCGCCTCCGCGCTGTCGTTCGGCGCGAAACGCGCCTGAACGCCCTGGCGGCGCAGATTGTGGGCGAGAAGCGTATGGGTGGTCCCATAGAGCTGTGGCGGGGCGACAATATTGCCTCCGCAGTCGGCAAGGTTCAAAAAGGCGTAGTTCAGCGCGGCCTGACCCGAGGCGACGCTGATCGCAGCGACGCCGCCTTCGAGCGCGGCGACCCGGCGCTCCAGCGCCTCATTGGTCGGATTGCTGATGCGGCTGTAGCGAAAACCGTCCGTCTCGAGATTGAAAAGAGCCGCGCCGTGGTCGGCGCTGTCGAAAGCGTAGGCTACCGATTGATAGATCGGAACCGCGACGGCCCTGGTCGTCGGATCGGAAACGAAACCGCCATGGACGGATATTGTTTCATTTCGCATCGCGGATCCGCCAGGGTTAACGGTAAGCACGCCGCCAGACCGTCGGCAGCAAAATTTGTTCCATCAGACCCTGCTCTCGACCGTTCTAATTTTCAACAATTGGTACGGAAGGATCGTATCGGAGAGTTAAAGAATGGCGCATGCGGACGCGCGTAAAATCGTTACGGATTTTAACCCGTCGGGCTAGCGTTCGAATTTATATCGTTCGGGGACGTACGACCGGCAGCGAATCATGTGAGCGCTCTGCCGACGTGTCACAAAAATCATCGCGTGTGTCACAACCCTGCTTTCGCCTGCACTGGCGAAATATTCAGAGCCCATGTCGTGCACAGGCGAGAAACCACGGTTCGATCCACGGCGTCAGCCGGCATGGGGAGTGACGAGTCCATGCGGCAAAAGTTGACGTGGCGAATGGAGGCGCGCTCGCGTTCACGCACCAAGTCTTCCGATGCGTGTTTCAATCGCTCGCCCTTGGCTCGGCGATGGACTCCAGTTCACGGCCGTCGCTGGGCAAGCGGCGTCACGCCGCCGGCGATCTGACCAGAGTCGCAGCTTCGGCCTTGAGCGCCAATAGTTCGATCGGGCTCTTCTTGCCGCGCAACCGGATCGGCCCCAGGGCGCGCGCGGAGACGCCGGCCGGCATCGCCAGCTGATTTAACAGCGCCGACGAGGCGATGACCGGCTCGCCGCTGTCGCGGGCAAAGTCGACAATGCGGGCCGCCGTATTCATTGTGTCGCCTATCAGCGCGATCTCCCTCTTGATCGTACCCATCTCGCCAATGACGACGGGGCCGCAATGCAGGCCGGCGCGGAGATCCACGCGCAGGCGGAATTCGCGTTCATAGGAAGGGCCCAGCTCGGCCAATCGCCCGATCCCGCCGAAGCAGGCGCGCACACAGCGCGCGTCCTTGAGGCCCACCGCAAGCGGCCACGTCACGATGAGTTCGTCGCCGACGTATTTGTGGATTTGACCCCTTTGCGCCACGATCGAACCGGTGAGATCGCCGATGAAGCGGTTGAGCAGGCGATGGAAGTCGACCTCGCCCAAGCGCTCGGCGGCGGCAGTCGAATTCTTCATGTCGATGATGAGAAAGATTCGCTCCTCGACGCGTGGCCGAAAGTAGCGGCCTGTGACAAAGCTCAGCAATACGTTCTGGCCGAGCAAGCTATTCAAATCGAGGAGGAAGTTGACCACGAAGCTGATAGCGATAAAAACCAGGAAGTCGCCGAGCCCAATCTGCAAGCCAGGGAACGACGGGATTGGGACCAGCCACTCGCCTGCCGCGATGCCGAGCAAAAAGACGACGACGTAGAACAGCGATTTTAGGCCGAGATGCACCAGAAAGGGCGTGCGACGGACGCCGCCGCCGCCCCCGATCGGCGCTTGCAAGACGAAGATATTGAGCGAGCTGAGAACGAAAGCAATGATGCTGCCGCTCAACAGGCCGCGCTCGATACCGTAAATGCCAACGCCTCCAGCAGCCGTCGCGGCAAAGTAACCATATGCCGCCGCGGCTAGAGCGCCAATCAGAGTGATCCTGAGAATGTGCGGGAGGGCGATGCGTATCCGGTCGTCGATAACCATGGTAGGGGCGCGAGCTTTCAGCGCTGACTTCCACCCCCGTGACGGTTTTGGAAGAAGGTCGAAAAACTATCGCAGATCGCCGACATTGCCCAGAGCCCGGGCGTCTCGCCAAATCCGCAACAATTGCTCGCCCTCGCGGAATTCGACGTCCCGACAGCGCGCTTAAATCCTAAGCCTCAGTTCCGGTTGGGCAAGCGTTCGGCGGCGGCGCCGCGCGGGCGAGCAATGTTGCTGGGTTGCAACAAGGATTTAGAAAATACGACTGACGATTTACGCAACAATTGACGCTTGCTAACGTCGCGCATCGACTCGTGCTCCGACCTGGGGCGGTCGCAACGTCGTCGTTGCTCAGGCCGGCGAAGAATTTTGCTCTCTCAATGGACGCTCGTTTCTCGACTTTGATGAAGCGGAACCCCCAATTTCATTGAGTTTCAGCACCGGCGCACGATTCCAAGGGGCGCGAAAATGGACCACGCTAGTCAATCAAGCCTGCGGTTTTGGGCGGGCGCGCGTCCGCTGATTGCGGCGGCGACTTTCACCACCGCCGCGCTTTCGCTGCCTGCCCTCTCCTATGCCGACGAAGGCGGCGTCAGCTTCTGGCTTCCGGGCACTTATGGCAGCCTGGCGGCAGTCCCCGTGAACCCCGGATGGTCGTTTTCGACCGTCTACTATCCCTTGTTCGTGAGCGCGACGGGCGGCGTCGCCGCGCAGCGCGAATTCGATTTGGGCGGCTTTGCCCGCAACGCCAATGTGGACTTGAACCTCAAGATTAAATCGAACGCCGAGCTCTTCTTCATCGATCCCGCCTATACGTTTGCGACGCCCGTTTTCGGCGGCCAGTTGACCCTCGAGATGACCTCTGTCGCGGGCGTCAACAGCGTCGGCCTGAGCGGAACGCTCACCTCGACCGTTGGAGGCTTCACGGCGACCCGCCAGGGCGCGATAAACGATTCCGTCGCCGGCTTTGGCGATCTCTATCCAAAAGCGACCATGCGCTGGAACGCCGGCCTCAACAATTACATGACCTATCTCACCGGAGACATTCCCGTCGGGCTCTATGATTCAAACCGTCTCGCCAATCTCGGCATCGGTCACGGCGCGATTGATTGGGGCGGAGGCTATACCTATCTCGATCCGACCAAAGGACATGAATTCTCCGCCGTGACCGGCCTGACCTACAATTTCGTCAATCCAAGCACCGATTATCAGAACGGCCTGGACTGGCACCTCGACTGGGGCGCTTCGCAGTTTCTCTCAAAGACGGCTTTCGTTGGCGCTGTTGGCTATTTCTATGAGCAGATTACCGCCGACAAGGGATCGCTTCCCGCTCTCGGACCCGTCGAATCGGGGGTGATCGGCGTCGGCCCGCAAGTTGGCTTTATCATTCCGGTCGGCCAGGAGCAGGTGTTCCTCGGTTTCAAAGCTTACAAGGAGTTCGACAACCACTTCCGGCCGGATGGCTGGAACGCGTGGGTGACGCTGTCCATATCCATGAGCCCGGAACATCCCGCAGCGCCTGCGCCGGTCGTCGCCAAATATTGATTGCATTGATCAATCGGAGCGCTGGCGGGCGACTCCGGGTGGTTGATCGGAACTCCGATAATCGTCGTCACGCCTGAATCTTGCATTTTGCACACAAGGCCTCGTCTAAAAGGCGAAGGGTGCGCGTTAGTCCGCCGTATTCAGACCGCCAGCGGTAATAAGAAGACGGTGAGAGGCCAAGCGAGGCTATTCCATCAACCCGCCGAAGTTTCTCGACAATATCCTCAGCGGAGAACCTTTTTTCCGAGCCATCACCATATTCTCGATTAAGAGT
>DASZFX010000191.1:0-2668 GCA_035939375.1 Roseiarcus sp. | reverse complement strand
GAGCTCGGCGTCGAGAAGGTCGAATTGGACGACCTCTTGAAACGCGCCGATTTCATTACGCTGCACACGCCGCTGACGGCGCAGACCAAGAACATTCTCTCGGCTGAAAATCTCGCCAGGACCAAGAAGGGCGTGCGCATCATAAACTGCGCGCGCGGCGGTCTCGTCGACGAACACGCGCTTCGCGGCGCGCTCGATTCGGGCCGTGTCGCCGGCGCCGCTTTCGATGTTTTCGTCGACGAGCCTGCGACGAGCAATCCTCTCTTCGGCCATCCCAATGTCGTGGCGACGCCCCATCTCGGCGCCGCGACGAACGAAGCGCAGGAGAATGTCGCGCTGCAAGTCGCCGAACAAATGTCGGATTATTTGACGCGCGGCGCCATCTCGAATGCGGTGAACTTCCCTTCGATCACCGCCGAAGAGGCCCCGAAGCTCAAGCCCTTTATCGCGCTGGCCGAGCGGCTCGGCTCCTTCGCCGGCCAATTAACCGAGGCGCCGATCACAAAGGTCACGGTCGCCTATGAAGGCGCGGTCGCCGGACTGAAGATCAAGGCGCTGACCTCGGCGGCGGTGGCCGGCCTGCTCAGGCCCCTGCTCGCCGACGTCAATGTCGTCTCGGCGCCTTCGGTCGCCGCGCAACGCGGCGTCGTCATCGAAGAAGTGACCCGCGCCGCGCAGGGCGATTATGAGAGCCTCGTCACCTTGACGGTGACCACGCCGGCCATGCAGCGCGCTGTCGCCGGCACCGTGTTTCACGACGGCAAGCCGCGCATCCTGTCGATCAAGGACATCAAGATCGACGCCGAGTTCGCGCCGTCCATGATCTATGTCACCAACGCCGACAAGCCGGGCTTCATCGGCCGTTTCGCCAGCCTGCTCGGCGAGGCTGGCGTCAATATCGCGACTTTCGCGCTCGGCCGTGACCGCGAAGGCGGCTCGGCGATCGCCCTCGTCGAGATCGACGGCGCCCCGCCGGAGGGACTGTTGACCAAGGTCGGGAAGATACCAGGCGTCAACCAGGCGAAGGCTTTGAAGTTCTAAGGGGCGGCGAGCATCTGCCGCCGACCGCGGCGGAAATGCAGCGCCGAAGGATTTGCGCGCGGCCGATTGGCGCGCCACTATGGCGCATGTGGCGCAAACGGATTCTCCTATCTTTCGTATTTGCAGCCTGCGCCGCCGGGTCGGCGGTCGCCGGCGAAACGGCGCCGGCCGCGGCGCCGAATCCGCTCGCCGTCACGGCTGAACAAATGTCCCTCCAAGGCTATGGCGTCGCCGCGCCAGGCTGCCTTGAATGGGGCGATGGCTGCGTGGCGTGCCTGCGCGACGCCGACGGCGCCCATTGCTCGACGCCCGGCATCGCCTGCCAGCCCGGACCGATCGCCTGCCGCAAGGAAAGCGACAAGTAAAGGCGTTGCGCCGCCTCTCAACTCTTCAAGCCCTGCGCCAAATCGTCAGCGTGACATTCGCCGCCGCGTCCAGCACACGCGTTTCGCTTGCCGTCAGTCCCGCGCCGCTGAGGACGGCTTCAGCGCTGAGGCCCTTGTCGCAAGCCGAAAAGAGAGCCCGCCCGCCGGGCGCGGTCGCGCCATCGGCGCGGGTCAGATGAAAGGCGTCATAGCCGATGGCGAGAAACAGATCGAAGACCCCTCGGCCGCCTGGAATGGCGACGCGGCCGCCGGCTGGAAGCAGCACGGCGGAGACGACGGACCAAGGCGCCGCCGTCGGGTTCCACCAGAGTTCCTCGGCGCGCCGCTCGAGGCCTCGCGCGCCGCCGGAGACAACGAGCCGGCGGCGGCGTTTGAGATTGGGATTGGCCGCATGACCAAGCCGTCCCAGCACGATAAGATCGGCGCGATCGAGCTCGCGCTGGAAATTGAGCCAATCGGCCTCGTTGCGTAAGGCTTGCGGCGTCGCCCCATCGGCGCCGGCGATACGATCATCGTCTGTGATGATCGCATAACCGTGGATTTCGATTGGCGACGTTGGCATACAGCGACCCTTCGGCGCCGAGCCCCCAGCCCCGGCGAAAGGGACGCGATATGTTATTCTCCCTTCCAACGCCACTCATTGGCTTTAGTCAACGGATCAGGATCCATGGATGAAAACGACGCCTTGCCGGTCCCAGCCGCCGAGCCGCGCGAGCCGACGCGCATTGATCCGCGTCTTCTCGAAATCCTCGTCTGCCCGGTGACCCGCGCTGTTCTTGAATATGATTCAGCCCACCAGGAGCTGATCTCCCGTTCGGCGCGTCTGGCCTATCCGATCCGCGACGGCATACCGATCATGCTGCCCGAGGAAGCGCGACGGATCGAGGATTAAGTCGCCTCAGGAGTGTTTGCGCCCGAGCAGCGGAAACAACAACCGCTTGGCGCCCTCCCTGACGCTGCGCCGCAGATCGCGCTGGACCAACCAGGCCTTTAGTTGGCGCGCGCCCTCCGGCCTAATCGCGACGAGACAATCGACGAGGTCCAAGCGCCCCGCCCATACACGCTCGATCATCGGATGCCCCGCGATGGCGCAAGAATCGGTCGCCGCCGTTTTGGGGTCGTCTTGTTGCTTGCGCGAAATGTCGAGCGTCAGCAGCACGCCGGGCGAGAATTCGGCGAAGCCTTCGTCATAGGCCGTCTTCCAATAGAAGGCGCGATCCTTCGACGAGAGGATCACGCCC
>DASZFX010000190.1:0-9299 GCA_035939375.1 Roseiarcus sp. | reverse complement strand
GGTGACGCGCTTCACATAGTCCATGACCGCCGGCGATTCCGGAAACAGCTTGAACATGGTCGTCCAACGGAGCGCGCCGCCCCACAGGACGTCGGCGGCGGAGAATCTCTCGCCGAGCAGATAGGGCCCCTTGTTCAACTGAGCAAGAATCGTATTCGAAACGCTGTCATGGTCGCTATAGGGGCTCATCGCCTTGGGCGCGGGCTCCCGCTTCATCGCCTTGTCGACCATCGCCGGCTCGAAACTCGCGCCGTAGAGGACGATCCAGCGCAGATAGGGGCCGCGCATCGGATCATCGAGCGCGGGGGCGAGGCCCGCCGTCGGGAAACGGTCGGCGAGGTAGATGAAGATCGCGCATTGCTCGGTGATCAGGGCCTCGCCGTCGAGGATCGCCGGCACTTTGCCGAGCGGGTTGATCGCGAGATAGGCGGGCTCGCGATTCTCGCCGGCTTTCAAGTTGAGGACACGCATCTCGTAGGGCGCGCCAAGCTCCTCCAGGAGAACCAGCGTTCCTCCCGAACGCGATTGCGGACAGTGAAAGAAAGTGATCTTGCGGTCGTTGGGCATCAGGCGCTCCAAATGAGACAGAATAGAATGAAAACCGGTCGGCGGCCCAAGAAAGTGAACACGCCTTAGTGACAATAGAGCGGCGCCGCGCCAATTGACATTCGCCGCCGTTGGCGCAGCCTTCCATGCGGCGGCGATCGACGCGCCGCTTCGATCGACGGGCGAAGAACAATGGATTACGTGCGTTTTGGCAAGACCGGCATGAAGGTCTCGAGATTGTGCCTTGGCTGCATGACCTATGGCTCGACCAAATGGCGCGACTGGGTTCTCGAAGAAGAGGCTTCGCGTCCCTTCATCAAGGAAGCGCTCGAAAAGGGGATCAATTTCTTCGACACCGCGGACGTCTATTCGCTCGGCGTCAGCGAAGAGATTCTTGGCCGCGCCTTGAAGGACTTCGCCAAACGCGAGGACGTCGTTATCGCGACCAAGGTCTTCAACCCGATGGGGCCCAGCCCCAACGCGCAAGGTCTGTCGCGCAAGCACATCATGGAGGCGATCGAGGCCTCGCTGCGGCGGCTTGGAACGGACTATGTCGATCTCTATCAGATTCACCGCTTCGACTATGAGACGCCGCTTGAAGAGACAGTCGAGGCCTTGGACGACGTCGTCAGGGCGGGCAAAGCCCTCTATGTCGGCGCCTCGTCCATGTGGACCTGGCAATTCGCCCGAATGATCGGCCACGCCCGCGAGAAAGGCCTCGCGGAATTCGTCTCCATGCAGAATTTCTACAACCTCGTCTATCGCGAGGAAGAACGCGAAATGATGAAATTCTGCACCGATCAAAACCTTGCGGTCATCCCGTGGTCGCCGCTGGCGCGCGGCTTTCTCGCCGGATCGGGGATCGGCGATGGCGCAGCGACCCTACGCGGCCGCACTGATCAATATAGTCGCGTCCTCGGTCTCGGCGTGCGGCAGGACGAGACGATTCGCAAGCGCGTCAACGAGACGGCGGAGCGGCTTGGCGCCAAGCCGGCGGTCGTCGCCCTCGCCTGGGTGCTGTCGAAACCCTATATTACCGCGCCGATCATCGGCGCCTCGAAGCCGCACCACCTCGACGATGCGGTCGCCGCGCTCGCGCTCAAGCTCGACGCGCGAACGATCGCGCGGCTGGAGGAGGCGTACCAACCCAAGGTCGTCGTCGGCCATCAATGACGCGCAATCGGTACTATTCGGGTCCCGTCTCCGATCATTTCGACGGCGAGCGCTTTTTTGCGCCGGCCCGCCCGCCCGACAAGCGGCTAGGCGACATGCTCGCCTGGAGTCTTCGCGAAAGGCGCGCGCCCTGGCCAAGGACCTTCGCCACTCCATTCTCCGATCGTCCACCGTATCGGGTTGCGGGCGGCGCGCTGCGCGTCAGTTTTATCGGCCACGCCAGCTTTCTCATCCAGACGCAGGGTCTCAATCTGCTGATCGACCCTGTCTATGCGAAGCGCGCCAGTCCGGTCTCCTGGATCGGTCCCGCGCGGGTCAATCCGCCGGGCGTCGCTTTCGACGATTTGCCGCCGATCGACCTCGTCCTGGTGACGCACAACCACTATGACCATCTGGACCTCGACGCGCTCTCCAAGCTGAACGCGCGGTGGCGCCCGCGTATCCTGACGCCGCTCGGCAATGATGCGATCATGCTGGCCCATGACCGCGCGCTCCGCGCCGAAGCGCATGACTGGGGCGCGCGGATCGCGCTGTCGGAAGCAATCGCCGTATGTTTCGCGCCTGCGCAGCATTGGTCGGCGCGGCGCTTCAACGACCGCCGCATGGCGCTCTGGTGCTCGTATGTGATCGAAACGCCCGAGGGCGCGCTTTACTGCATCGGGGATACCGGCTTCGGCGACGGCGCGATCTTCCGCGACGTGCGCCGGACTTTCGGGCCGCCTCGCCTCGCGCTCATTCCGATCGGCGCCTATGAGCCGCGTTGGTTCATGAAGGATCAGCACGTCAATCCAGCGGAGGCGGTGGAGGTCTTCCGGCTTTGCGGCGCTCGCCAGGCGCTCGCCCATCATTGGGGGACGTTTCATTTGAGCAACGAGGCGATCGATGCGCCGCGCAAGGCGCTTGCCGAAGCGTTGTACGAGGCCGCCGTCGATCCGGAGCGCTTTCGCGCCATGCGGCCGGGCGAGGTGTTCGAGGAGGCCGCGCTATTTGCGCGCGCCGGCGCCTTTGGAGAATAACGCCGCCAGCGCCGGCGCGATCTCGTGCGGCGCCGCCAGCAGCGGATCGGCGCCGGCCGCGCTCAGTTCCTCGCGCGAGCCATAGCCCCAGAGAACGCCGATCGCACTGACGCCGGCCGCCTTGGCGCCCCAGGCGTCGTGCTCGCGATCGCCGATCATGGCGGCAAGGCGTGGCTCGATCGCGCGCCGTTGCAACAGATGGGCGATCAACTCGCCTTTGTTGGCGCGCGTTCCGTCGGGCTCGGCGCCGTGAATGGCGATGAAGAAGCGAACGAGGCCGAAATGATCCAGAATGCGTCGCGCATAGACCTCGTTCTTCGAGGTCGCGACGTAGAGTCGATAGCCCATCGCCGCAAGCGCCTCCAACGCCTCGATGACGCCGGGAAACACGCTGTTCTCGAACATGCCGATCGGCGCGTAGCGTTCGCGAAAGAGCGCGACGAGCGCAGGCGCCTCGGCCGGCCCGACCAATTTGGCGAAGGAGTCCTGAAGCGGCGGCCCCAGCATGAAACGTAAGGATTCGGGCCGGGGGATCGCCAGATTTGCGCCCCTCGTCTCATTGAAGCGACGCAGCGCATGGAGCGCCGAATTGACGATGCCGGGCCTTGAATCCGTCAGCGTGCCGTCGAGGTCGAAAAGAACCGCCCTATCCAAGGCGCGCCGCCCAAAACGCGCTCATTTAAGCAGGACATAGATGTCGACCTCGAGGGTCGGGTCGTCCGCCGACTTCACGTCGTTCAAATATTCTTCGTAGAAAAGGTTCTGCTCTTCGAGCCCCTTCTCGTCGAGAAAGGCCGTGATCGCTTCATAGGTCGAATCGATATCCGAGTAGGCGCCGCGATGTTCGAATTTCATCGCCTTGCCGACCGGCGTCGGACCAAGCTTGACCGTGTCGCTCAAACTGGTCTTGTCGGGCGGGATCGCCTCGATCGGCACCATCGCGCGGAAACGGAAGCCGGCGTCGTCTGTCTCGGTGAAAACCGCGATCGGCCGGCCCGCCGGCTTTAAGCCCGCCTTGTCGAGTTCGGCGTTGATCGCGGCGAGCGCGCCGTTGATGGCGGTGAAACCTTCGTCCCAGGCGGCCTTGCTCTCGATATAGGCGGAGGGCCGCCCGGCAAGCTGCAGGGTCGGGGTTTCCGCGGCGTCGCTCGGCGCTGCGGCGCCCGGGGGCGCCGGCAAGGGCGCCTTTGGGGCTTCGGCCTGGGGCGCCGCTGGAGCGGCGGCCGGCGCGTTCGGCTTCTGTGGGGGCGTCGCCGGCGCAGACTGCGCCGAGGGCGGGCTCTGTTGCTGCGCCCACGCCGCCTCGCCCGTCCACAGCGCGCTGACCAGCGCCGCGCAAAGCAGCGCCGCCAGTTTTGCGCGCGTGAAAGGCTTGCCGTTCATTGCTCGATCTCTCACGCAAAGCGCCGAACAAATTGGTTCCGCGGGCACTATGAAACGACTCTCGCCCGGCGCCAAGGCAGGGCAAGCGATGCGAAAGCCCGGTTGGTTACGCCGGCGGCGGCTTGGTCCATCTGAGGATGGGTTGGCGCGCTGCGCGCGTCTCGTCAAGGCGGCGACGCGGCGCGAGAACGGGTGCGGCGAGAAAGCGCTCGCGCTCGCCGGCAAGCGCTTTGAGGGCGAGATCGCGCAAGGTCATGATGAAGAGATCGAGGCTGGCCTTCGATTCCGATTCGGTCGGTTCGATCAACATCGCGCCGTGAACCACGAGCGGAAAATAAACCGTCATCGGATGGTAGCCTTCATCGATCATCGCCTTGGCGAAATCGAGGGTCGTAAGTCCGGTCTCCTTCAGCCAGCGATCGTCGAACAAAGCCTCATGCATGCAAGGTCGATCGCCATAGGGCGAGGTCATCAGATCATTGAGGCAGACGCGAATGTAATTGGCGGAGAGGACCGCATCCTCGGAGGCTTGCTTCAACCCATCCGCGCCATGCGATAAAATGAAAGCGAGGGCGCGTACGAACATGCCCATCTGGCCATGGAACGCGCAGAGGCGGCCGAAGGACTGTCCGCCCTCGTCGTGCTCTTGGAGGCTGAGCCGATCGCCGTCGCGCCTTATGAAAGGCGTCGGCGCGAAAGGCGCCAGTCGCTCCGAGAGCGCGACCGGTCCTGCGCCTGGGCCGCCGCCGCCGTGCGGCGTCGAGAACGTCTTGTGCAGATTGATATGCATTGCGTCGACGCCGAGCGCGCCCGGCTTCGCCTTGCCGACGATCGCGTTGAAATTGGCGCCGTCGCAGTAGAAATAGGCGCCTGCGGCATGGACGGCCTCGGCGATGGCGACGATTTCGCGCTCGAACAATCCGCAGGTGTTCGGATTGGTCAGCATGATCGCCGCGACATCGGGCCCCAACGCCGCCTTCACCGCCTCGGCGGTGACGATCCCCTCCTCATTGGCCGGCACGGCGCGTACCGAAAACCCGATCAAGGCGGCTGTCGCCGGATTGGTGCCATGCGCCGAATCGGGCACGAGCACGACGTTCCGCGTCGCGCCTTCGCCCTGCGCGGCGATCGCCGCTTTGATCGCCATCATGCCGCAGAGCTCGCCATGCGCGCCCGCCTTGGGAGGCATTGCGATGGCGCTCATCCCGGTCAACGCCATCAGCGTCGACGACAATGCGTCGATGAGTTCGAGGGCGCCTTGCACGGTTGAGAAAGGCTGCAAGGGATGGATGTCGGCAAGACCCGCCAGGCGCGCCATCTTCTCGTTGAGTCGCGGATTGTGCTTCATCGTGCAGGAGCCGAGCGGATAGACGCCGGCGTCGATCGAATAGTTCTTTCGCGACAGGCGCACGTAGTGGCGCATCGTCTCCGGCTCGGTCAGTCCCGGCAGGCCGATCGGCGTCTTGAGTTCATGCGGCCCGAGCCGCGAGGCGAAAGGCTGTGGTTCGTCGATATCGACGCCCGTGGCGTCGAGACGTCCGGTTTCGAAGATCAGCGCCTCCTCCATCTCCAGCGCGCGATTGCCGGTGAAAGTTGCGGGCGCGACAGGATCGATTTCGTCGGCGTGGGTCGGACGTCCCTGCGTATTCAGCATCGTCTTCAAGTCCTTGTCGCTCGTTCGGCGCTTAAAGCGTCACGACAGAATTTCGGCGAGAGCCGTCGCATATGCCGCGCGATCGTCTTCGCTGTTCGTCTCGGTGCTGGCGACGACGATGAGGTCGTCGAGCCCGGCCCGAGGCGCCAATCGGGAGACTGGAACCCCGCCGATAACGCCTTTCCTGGCGAGAGACTCGACCACGTCATGAGCCGGTCGCGACGTACGAAGAGTGAATTCGTTGAAGAAACATTCATTGAGGATGCTGACGCCTTTCACCCCGGCGAGACGGTCGGCGAGGGCGACGGCGTTTGCGTGGTTGACCCTGGCGAGCCGCTTCAGGCCTGTCTCGCCGAGCAGGGACATATGGATCGTAAAGGCCAGCGCGCAGAGGCCGGAATTGGTGCAGATGTTGCTCGTCGCTTTTTCCCGACGGATGTGCTGCTCGCGCGTCGACAAGGTCAGCGTGAAGCTACGCCTCCCTTCGGCGTCGATGGTTTCGCCGGCGAGGCGGCCGGGCATTTGGCGGACGTTCTTGGCGCGCGTCGCGAAGAGCCCGACATAGGGCCCGCCGAAATTCAGCGCATTGCCGATCGATTGGCCTTCGCCGACGACGATATCGGCGTCCATCGCGCCGGGCGAGCGCACCGCGCCGAGCGAAATCGCCTCGGTGAAGACGGCGATCAACAAGGCGCCCTTGGCGCGGGCGGCGGCGGCGATCGGCGTCAGGTCGCGCAAATTGCCGAAAAAGTCGGGGCTCTGGACGACGACGCAGCTCGTCTCGTTGTCGATAGCGCCGGCGATGTCTTCGCGCGCCAGAACGTCGGGCGCGAGGCGAAGGGTCTCATCGTCCGCCATTTCCGCCAAGGTGCGCACGACTTCCGCATAATGCGGGTGAAGGCCGCCCGAGAGCACGGCCTTTTTTCGTCGGGTCACGCGATGGGCCATCAGGACGGCTTCGGCGCAGGCGGTCGAGCCGTCGTACATCGAGGCGTTGGCGACCTCCATGCCGGTGAGCGCGGCGACCTGGGTCTGGAATTCGAAAAGGACCTGCAACGTGCCTTGCGCAATCTCAGGCTGATAGGGCGTATAGCTGGTCAGGAATTCCGAGCGCTGAATGAGATGGTCGACGCTCGCCGGCACATGGTGGCGATAAGCGCCGGCGCCCAGGAAGAAGGGAACCGAGCCGGCCGAGACATTGCGCGCGGCCATCGCCGACAGCCGGCGTTCGACCGCCATCTCGCTCATCCGGCGCGGAATGTCGATGAGGCCGGGCAGCCGCTTTTCGGCGGGAATATCGGCGAAAAGCTCGTCGATGTTCGAAGCGCCGATTCGCGCCAGCATCAGCGCGCGATCTTGATCGTCGAGGGGCAGATAGCGCATGGGCGTCAAGCTCACGGGAGGGTTTTGAGAAATTCCTGATAGGCGGCTTCGTCCATCAGCCCATCGAGTTCGGCGGGATTGGCGAGCTTCACGCGGAAGAGCCATCCATTGCCCGTCGAATCTTCATTGATGAGGCTCGGCTCATTTTCGAGCGCATCGTTGACGGCGACAATTTCGCCGGAGACCGGCGCATAGACTTCGCTCGCCGCCTTGACGCTCTCCACCACGGCGGCTTCGCCGCCTTGCGCGATCTTGTCGCCGATCTTCGGCAATTCGACGAAGACGACGTCGCCAAGTTGCGATTGGGCGTGATCGCTGATGCCGACGATTCCGATCTCGCCTTCGAGACGGACATATTCGTGGTCCTTGCTGTAGCGAAGCTGCGACATGGGATCTCCCTTGGACTTCACGGGCCGCGAAAATAGGCATGGGGATGGAAAGGCATTGCGGCGACGCGGGCGGCCAGCTTCTTGCCGCGCACCATAAGATCGAGCGCCGAGCCGGGCGCGGCGCGCCCGGCTGTGACATAGCCCATGGCGATCGGCGCGCCGACGCTTGGCCCAAAGCCGCCCGACGTCACGCGCCCGACGACGGCGTCGCCCTCATCGACGATTTCGGCGCCTTCGCGCGCCGGCGCCTTGCCCTCCGGCCGCAAGCCGACGCGGCGGCGCGAGACGCCTTTGGCGATCTCGCCGAGAATGCGCTCGGCGCCGAGAAAGCCGCCATCGATGCGCCGACGTTTCGGGATCGACCACAGGAGGCCTGCCTCGACCGGGCTCGTCGTCTCGTCGATGTCATGGCCGTAGAGGCAGAGGCCGGCCTCGAGGCGAAGAGAATCGCGCGCGCCGAGGCCGATCGGCTTGACGGCCGGCGAGCCGAGGAGGTCGCGGGTAAAAGCCTCGGTCTCGCCGGCGGGCAGCGAAATCTCGAAACCGTCCTCGCCGGTATAGCCCGAGCGCGAGAAGAGATAGTCGGAGCGTTCATCGCCCAGCTCGGCGCTCGACGCCAGAGTCATGAAGGGCATGGCCGCCAGCTTCGGCCAGCGCAGGGCAAGGACCGAAGCCGCGTGCGGTCCTTGCAACGCGATCAGCGCGCGGTCGTCCAGTTCTTGCAGGGTCAAGTCCGGCAGCAAGCGGCGAATATGCGCGAAATCCCCCGCCTTGCGCGCCGCATTGACAACCAGGAACACGCGCTCCCGGCCTTCGCGCCCCGGCGGGCGGCGCGTCGCCATCAGATCATCGATGATCCCGCCGGTCTCGTTGAGCAATTGCGTGTAGCGGACGCGTCCCAGCGGCTGCGTCGCCATGTCGGTCGGGGTCAGCGCTTCGAGGCGGCGGGCGGCGTCCCGTCCTTCCAGAAGCGCCTGACCCATGTGCGAGACATCGAAGAGCCCGGCCGCGGCGCGCGTGTGCAGGTGTTCGGCCAGAATGCCGGTGGGATATTGCACCGGCATCGCATAGCCTGCAAAGGGGACCATCCGCGCGCCGAGGGCGAGATGCAGGGCGTTGAGCGGCGTCTGACGCAATTCGGGCGAAGACATTGGGCCACCACAACGAAACGAGGCGCCCGCCGAAACCCGGGACCGCCTGACGCGGTCGCCGTCTCGACGGCGCCCCCTCTGTCGCGCGACCTGAGAGATTTCCCGCGAGCCCTGAAGGCGGCGGTTACCCCCGTCGGTGGGCCGGCGTCTCAGCGCCGACCGCTTTCCAGAGCGTCATCCCCACGGCGGTCCATTGGCCTGAGCGTTTCCGGGGCGGTTGCGCCTTCGGCGCCGAGGAGCGATCAGCTCCATCGGTCTCTTCCGCTGGGGGTCTTGGTCTGACGCGCCGACACAAGCCCTAACCGGCCCTCTTTGTCAATTCACGCGCTTCTTGCGCGCGTGTTTTTCCGGCGCCGGATGCGCCGTGTCGAAGCCGACCAGGATCGTATAGTCCTCATCCGCCCATTTATGCGCGTAAGGCAGCATGAGCGGCTCGGAGACGAACTGGAAAGGCCCTTGCAGATTGGTCGCCGCGGTGGCGCTGGCCTCGATCTTGTAAAGTTTGGAGATGACCGGCTTTTGCGTCGCATCGTCGCGCACCACGACGCGGAGCGGCGCGGAATAGGCGCCGCCTGCGCCGGCTGGGCCGATCAGCAATCGGCCG
>DASZFX010000189.1:0-2246 GCA_035939375.1 Roseiarcus sp. | reverse complement strand
GAGGGACGCCATCGGAGTTTTGAAGGGAAAATTGAGGGCGGCCAGACGACGCGCCAAAAGCGCCTCCCAAGGCGATCGATTATGGATCTCACAGACTGGAAGCGAGGCGCAAACCCTTGGAAAGAGCCGGTTTTTGGGCCGTTTCGGTTGCCGCTCTGAAATTCCACAAAAATGAAAATGTGGGTGGTGGGGGAGGTAGGACTCGAACCTACGAAGGCTAAGCCAGCGGATTTACAGTCCGCCCCCTTTGCCGCTCGGGACACTCCCCCTCTCGGCGGCTAGCGCCGCCGACGACAAAGGCCCCGGCGTGCCGGGGCCCTGCCGAGGGCTTATCTTGCGCCGCAGCCTGCCCTGTCAACAGGAAAAGCGCTTCTTGCGCCTGGGCGCCCGTGCGTGGCGAGCTGCGGGCCTCGGGCGTGCGCCGGTTGCCGATTGCGCTTCGGTTGGTCGCGTGGCAGGAGACGATGCTTCAAAAAAGTTCAGGGAAAGCATCCGTCTTTGCGTAAAGATAGGGGCAGGGCAGGGCAGGGACGGCCGCGGCCGTCCCCCCCGGCTGGGAAAGGGGCGCCGCGTCAGCACGCCCCGTCCGCGCGCCGCGAAAACCGCGCGGCAAGCGAAGTCGCGCAAATCTACGGCTTTCACAGCGTCGAAGCGGCGCTAAAGGCCTCACGCCGGAAATTGATCCGTCTCTATGCGACGCCGGCCGCCGCGGCGCGTCTGGCCGAAGCGACCGCCGCTCGCGGCGTTGAGACAGTCGTTCTGACCAATGAAGAGATTGCGCTCCGCGCGCCGCGCCAGGCGGTTCATCAGGGCGTCTTGCTCGAGGCGCGTCCGCTCGAGCCGATCGACCTCTCCGAGCTTCCTGATCGCGGCGTCATCGTCGTCCTCGATCAGGTGACCGATCCGCACAATGTCGGGGCGATCTTGCGCACCGGGGCCGCCTTCGCGATCGACGCCTTGGTGACGACCGAGCGTCATTCGCCGGAATTTTCCGGCGCACTCGCCAAATCCGCTTCCGGCGGCTTGGAGCATGTGCCGATTTGCAGCGTCGTCAATCTCGCGCGGGCGCTTCAGGAGCTGGGCGATCGCGGCTATTGGCGCGTGGGCCTTGATTCAGAAGGGCCGCAATCGCTCGAGAATGCGCAGCTGTCGCGACCGCTCGCGCTGGTCCTCGGCGCCGAGGGCAAGGGCTTGCGCCGTCTCACGCGTGAGAATTGCGACGTTCTCGCGCGGCTCGACATGCCCGGTCAGATCAAGAGCCTCAATGTGTCCAACGCTTGCGCGGTGGCGCTGACGATCGCGCGCGCCAAGCTCACAAGCGAAGTCTAGCCGGACCTCGTTTCGGCCGCCGTCATTGCAACTGTATCGCCGGCACGACCTTGGCGTAGTTGAGATCGTAGGTCTTGTTCAGCAGCGGATCGAGGGGCGTGCCTTCAGAGGCGTCGATGACTCGCGGTCGCCCATTCGGCGCCAACTTCGTCGCAGAAACCGGCCCTATGTCGGCGTCCGCCAGCTTGTCTGTCGTCGAGGCAAAGCGCGCTTCGCGACTGTTCTGATCGGCGAGCATTTGCGCAGGAACCGGATAGGTCTGCACCGGGCCTGGCGTCACTGTGTCGTCTGCCGCCGGGGCTTTGCTCAAAGGAGCGTCCAAAGGCGCATCATTCACGCCCTCCACGATGATGCCGCTATCCGCCAGGCCCTTGCCGGCGGCCGAGGCGGACAAAGGTCCCTTCGGCCCAAGTAAGGCTGAACGCGCCTGGCGTTCGGCGCCAAGCTTGACGAGACGAGGCGCCAAAGCGCCAGGCGTCGCGTTGGGCTTCGTCGCGCGCGGGGCGAGCGCGCCGAAGATTTTCGGGTCGGAGACGTCAAGCGCGCTCTTCTTCTGATTGGCGGGCGCGGCAGGCTGCGCGGCGGCCGGCGTTGCCGGGAGGAGATCGGGCGACACCCGGTCCTTGCCGTCTTTCGCGTCCTTTTCGATTTGCCGCCAATGATCGACATTCTTCAGATGCTGATCGAGCGTTTCCGCGAAAGCGTGGCCGCCGGTTCCGTCGGCGACAAAATAGAGCTCCTTCGTGCGCGAAGGATTGGCCGCGGCCTCCAACGCGGCCTTGCCTGGATTGGCGATCGGCCCCGGCGGCAGGCCCTCGATGACATAGGTATTGTAGGGCGTCGCCTGCTCGATTTCGCTCTTCAATATGCCGCGCCCGAGCGTGCCTTTGCCGCCCACCAGCCCATAGACGATGGTC
>DASZFX010000188.1:0-8436 GCA_035939375.1 Roseiarcus sp. | reverse complement strand
CCGTCAAGGTGCTTCGCCCCGGCGTCGAGCGGCGCTTTGCGCGCGATCTCTCCGATATGTTCTTCGCCGCGCGAATCGCCGAACGTCTCGCGCCCGAAGCGCGACGCTTGAAGCTCGTCGAAGTGGTCGAGACGCTGGCGCGCTCGGTGCGGATCGAAATGGACTTTCGTCTCGAGGCCGCCGCCGCCTCGGAATTCGCGGAGAATCTCGGCGAAGACCAAGACTTCCGCATTCCGCAAATCGACTGGAATCGCACGACCCGCGAAGTGCTGACCCTCGAATGGATCGACGGCGTCCCTTTGCATGATCCAACGCTTCTGACGAAGGACGGCTTCGATCCGCCGACCGTCGCGCGCGCGCTCATTCAATCCTTCCTGCGCCACGCCCTGCGCGACGGCTTCTTCCACGCCGACATGCACCCGGGCAATCTCTTCATTGATCCGCGGGGACGAATCGCGGCGGTCGATTTCGGCATCATGGGGCGGCTCGGACGCAAGGAGAGGCGCTTTCTTGCCGAAATCCTCTATGGCTTCATCACGCGCGACTATCAGCGCGTCGCCGAGGTGCATTTCGAGGCCGGCTATGTGCCGCGCGTCCATCGCGTCGAGGATTTTGCGCAAGCCATCCGAGCGATCGGCGAGCCGATCCATTCGCGCACCGCCGATCAGATCTCGATGGCCAAGCTGCTGTCGCTTCTCTTCGAGGTCACCGCGCTCTTCGACATGTCGACCCGGCTCGAACTCGTCATGTTGCAAAAGACGATGGTGGTGGTCGAGGGCGTCGCGCGCCAGCTCGACCCTCATCTCAACATGTGGGTGACCGCGGAGCCGGTCGTCGGCGCCTGGATCGCCGAAAACCTCGGGCCGCGTGGCAAGATCGACGACCTTGGCAGGGCGGTGGGGCGCCTTGCGCGCCTGGTCGCCGATGCGCCGGAGCGCCTCGAGCGGGTCCGGCTCCTCATCGAACGAAGCGAAGCGGCGGCGGAAGCCAGCATTCGCGCCGACGAGAGCGAAATTCGCCGGGGCGGCGCCTTGGTGGTCGCCGCTCTGTGGATCATTGTCGCCTTGCTTGCGGTCATTGCGTTCAAACTCTGACGGCTCCGATCCTCACGGCGGACGATTGATATTGACAGGCAAGGTGAGAAGAAATGACCGGATCCTCCCTTTCCGCGGCGCGCGTCCTCCTCATCATCGGCGGCGGCGTCGCGGCCTATAAGGCGCTCGATCTCATCCGCCGTCTGCGCGAGCGCGGCGCAAGCGTGCGCGTGATCATGACGGCTGCCGCCAAGCATTTCATCGCGCCCTTGTCGGCGGCGGCGCTCAGCGGCGAGAAAGTCTATGACGATCTCTTCTCGCTGACCGACGAAGCCGAGATGGGGCACATCGAATTGTCGCGCGAAGCCGATCTTCTCGTCGTTGCGCCCGCCACCGCCGATCTCATCGCGCGCATGGCCAATGGTCTTGCCCATGACATGGCGACGACCGCGTTGCTGGCGACCGACAAGAAGACGCTTGTCGCGCCAGCAATGAACCTGCGCATGTGGCTGCATAGCGCGACGCAGCGCAACGTCGCGCTTCTAAGGGATGACGGCGTTCTCTTCGTCGGGCCGATGGACGGCGAGATGGCCTGCGGCGAATTTGGGCCGGGCCGCATGGCGGAGCCGCTCGAGATCGTAGCCGCCATCGAGGCGGCGCTCGCCGGCGCGACTGTCCTTCCGCTGCCGAAAGACGCAAGCGCCGCCGCATCGCCAGGTTCAGGCGCGCTTGCCGGCGGTCATGTGCTCGTGACCTCCGGGCCGACGCATGAGGCGATCGATCCGGTGCGCTTCCTCTCCAATCGCTCCTCGGGCCGTCAGGGACATGCGATCGCAGAAGCGGCGCGCGCCGCGGGCGCGCGCGTCACCCTCGTCAGTGGACCGGTCGCCATCGCCGCGCCCTCCGGCGTCACGGTTGTTCCTGTCGAAAGCGCGCGCGACATGCTCGCCGCGGTCGAGAAGGCCTTGCCCGCCGATATTTTCATCGCGGCCGCAGCGGTCGCCGACTGGCGCGTCGCCGAGATCGGCGCCAACAAGATCAAGAAGGGTCGCGCCGGCGGGCCGAGCCTGACGCTCGTCGAGAATCCCGACATTCTTTCGACAATCGCTCAGCTCCGGAGCGGGCGCCCGCAACTCGTCGTCGGCTTCGCCGCCGAGACTGAAAATGTGCTCGACAATGCGCGCGAGAAACTCTTCAAGAAAAAATGTGACCTCATCGTCGCCAACGACGTTGGCGAAGGCAAAGGCGTTTTCGGCGGGAGAACCAATCTCGTGCATCTGGTTTCGAAGGACGGGGTCGAATCATGGCCGTCCATGGACAAGAGGGAGGTGGCGGCCAAGCTGATTCAGCGCCTTCTAACCTTGCGGGGCGCCAAGAAGTGATCAGTTCAACACAGCTTGCCGTAAAGATTAAACGATTCCTCCATGCTGAGGGCTTGCAATTACCGGATTATCATAGTGAAGATGCGGCGGGTTTGGATCTCGTCGCCGCTGTGGCGGCCGGCGTCGAAATTGTCCTCAAGCCCGGGGAACGCGCGCTGATCCCGACGGGATTTGCGATCGAACTGCCTAGAGGCTACGAGGCGCAAATTCGGCCCCGGTCTGGCATGGCGCACAATTTTGGCGTCACGGTCCTGAATAGTCCTGGAACGATTGACGCCGATTATCGAGGAGAGATCAGCGTCATCCTCGTCAATCTCGGGAGCCGTCCATTTTCAATTGTCCGAGGCGCGCGGATCGCGCAGCTCGTCGTTTCTGCGGTCGCGCGCGTCGCGCTCGCGGAAAGCGCGCAATTGAACGATAGCGTGCGCGGCGCGGGCGGCTTCGGATCAACGGGTGTGGGGGGCGTGGAGAGTAAGGGATGAATCTGTTGTCCAGGCGCAGTCTGCTGGCGATTGCCGCCGTCGTGGACGTCGCGCTTCACGCCCGGCCGATGCCGGTGGCGGCCAAGTCGCTTGCGGCGCGCCATCGCCTGCCGCCACGCCATTTGGAGACCCTGCTGCAGGGACTTGTCCACGCGAATATCTTGAAGGGCGTGCGCGGCCCACGCGGCGGCTACGAACTGGCGCGTGAGCGGCGCAAGATCAGCGTCGGCGAAATCGTGCGCACGGCGATCGCGCTCAGCGCGGCGGACCCCGAGGAACTCGCGATCTCATCGCGGCTCATCGAAAAAGTCATCGAGCCGACGGTCAAGAAAGCCGGCGAGACCTTCCTCGCCAATCTCGACGCGGTCACCGTCGACGACCTCTGCAACGACGCCCTCGCAGCGCATATTCTGGAAGAAGAAAAGTCCAGCGGCGATTTCGCGATCTAGCGCATCGGACCCCCAAATGAACTCACCTGGCGGGAGGCGGGAGGCGGGAGGCGGATGCCGCCATTATTTGGAACAGTGACCGGAACGCGGCGTTCCGGTCACTGTTCCAAATAAAGGCGGCCCGTGGCGTAGGCGTTTGTTTCCAGAGAGCCTCTGCGATTCAAATTGCGAATCCGGTGCGCTAGACTAGCGTAGGGGCGGCTGGCGGCTGTACAAAAGACAAACCCACTGAGGAAGCTCAGCCGCCGCGCTTACCCGCGGTCGGCTTGTTGCGCGCATCCGTACAATACCGCCGCGCACATCCGCATATAGCGCTGCGGCAGCGTGTCGGCCGGGCTAGGCGGAAGGGTCTGATTTACGCCTCGAGCGCCGTCGGCGAGAAGTTGCGCGACGTCGCCGGGCGTGTAGCTCGCTCGCAAGTGAAGCAAATCACGCTCGGCGAGCTTGCGAAGGAACGTCGCCAACTCTTCTTGGAAGCTCTCAGCCGAATCAACCATGATGTCGCGGCAGCGGCGGAACGCCTCGTGGTTGATCTCCGAGGCGTGCGGTGAGCGCTCGAGATCGCGCCTGGCGGCGTCGTAGCGCGCATCGAAGATTTCAACGATCGCGTTGAGAGCGCCGCCCCCTTCGGCGACAACGCGATCGCCGGCGGCGAGGCCCGCGGCGATCTCGATCTGGTGACGCCAGCGCAGCATCTCGCGGAACGCTTCCTCCTTCCCGTTGAAGTGATGATAGAGCGCACGGCGCGTCAGATCGCAGGCCTTGGCGAGGCCGATCATCGTCAATTGATCGTAGCCGTGGTCCAGGAACGCCTGGCGGATGCGGCCGAACAATATGTCCCGATGCGTGTTTGTCACGTGTGCATATTGCGCACATTTGTGAAATATGAGAAGAAAACTTTGGACTGACCCGTCAAGTATTGCGGGCTGTTCCGTCATTAAAGTCTCGAGAGAGGGAAGATGAACAGACATATTGCTTCGCTTTTCGTTCTGGCGACCCTGGGTCTCGCCGCCGCGAGCGCTCCGGCCTACGCCAATTCCGACGACGCCGCTTGGATCAAGAAATGCGTTTCGGACAACAAGAGAGAGGGCGCGACTCCGGAAGTGGTCGCTGCTTATTGTTCCTGCATGAACGGCAAGATGTCGTCGGACGAAACGTTGTCGGTCACGGCCTGGGAAAAGTCGCATCCCGCAGAAATGGCGGCCTGCGACAAGGAATCCGGATGGAAGTGACCCGCCCACGATAGGCTGAGCTGCGACCGGCGCTACGGCCGGTCGCAGCTTGTTCGCGCCGGACATCGCGTGGACGGGTTTGCGGCTCTTGCAGCGCGTCGCCCGTCCCCCAAATCATCATGACCGTACCCGCGCGCGGCGCGCGGCCGGTCCCTTGTGGACAGTCGGCCCGTAGCTGATAGCATTCCCCGATAGATTGCCGGCTTTTGACGCAAGGCCGGGCAGGAATTGGAGTTTAAGGCATGGCCGACGCTGAGACGCGCCAAAAGGGCGCGCACGTTCCCGGCAGGGGACGCATTTTCGATTCGATCACCGATACGATCGGCGACACGCCGCTCGTCCGGCTGCATCGGATCGCCAAGGAGAAGGGCGTCGGCGCGCGATTGCTCGCCAAATTGGAATTCTTCAACCCGATCGCCAGTGTGAAGGACCGCATCGGCGTTTCGATGATCGATGCGCTGGAGAGGCAGGGCAAGGTGGCGCCCGGCCGCGGCGTGCTCGTCGAGCCGACGTCCGGCAACACCGGCATTGCGCTCGCCTTTGTCGCCGCCGCGCGGGGCTACCGGCTCATTCTCGTCATGCCGGAATCGATGTCGATCGAACGGCGAAAGATGCTCGCTTTGCTCGGCGCCGAGCTGGTGCTGACGCCGGCGCCGCTCGGCATGAAAGGCGCAATCGCCAGGGCGCAGGAAATCGTCGCGGCGACGCCGGGGGCGGTCATTCCGCAGCAATTCGAAAATCCCGCCAATCCCGAGATTCACCGCCGCACCACCGCCGAGGAGATCTGGAACGACACCAATGGCGAGATCGACGGTTTCGTGTCAGGCGTCGGCACCGGCGGCACGATCACCGGCGTCGGCCAGATGCTCAAACCCCGCCGGCCCGGTTTGAAGATTTTCGCCGTCGAACCGGAGGATTCGCCGGTCCTTTCCGGCGGCCAGCCGGGACCGCACAAGATCCAGGGGCTTGGCGCGGGGTTCGTACCCGCCATTCTCGATCGCAGCGTGATCGACGAAGTCGTCACCGTCGGCAATCAGACCTCTTTCGACACGGCGCGGCTGGTCGCGCGGCTCGAAGGCATTCCGGTCGGCATTTCGTCGGGCGCCGCGATCGCCGCCGCGATCGAGATCGGCAAGCGGCCCGAATTTGAGGGCAAGAACATCGTGATCATCATTCCGTCCTTCGCCGAGCGCTATCTTTCCACGGCGCTGTTCGAGGGGCTCTGAATCACCCGCACGAATTGGGATGCGATCCATGTCGTTCGCCAAGGCCAATGCTATTGAAATCGCCTATGAGGACCAGGGCGAAGCCGGCGCGCCGGTTATCCTGCTCATCATGGGTCTCGGCGCATCGCTGATCTTCTGGCCCGACGCTTTTGTGGACGGGCTCGCGGCGCGCGGCTTCCGCGTGGTGCGGTTCGACAACCGCGACTTCGGCCTCTCGACGAAATTCGACGGCCTGGCCGCGGACGTGGAAGGCGCCTATGCGCGCCGGATGAAAGGCGAAAAGATCGAAGCGCCCTATGGCCTCCCCGACATGGCCGAGGATGCGATCGGCCTTCTCGACGCGCTCCATATCGACAGGGCGCATATCGTCGGCGCGTCGATGGGCGGAATGATCGGCCAGATCATCGCCGCCGACCATAAGGACCGCGTCAAAAGCCTCGTCTCGATCATGTCGACGAGCGGCGATCCGAACCTGCCGCAGGGCAAGCCCGAGGCGATGGCCGTCCTGACTCTGCCGCCGCCGCCCGCCGAAGATCGAGCGGCGAATATCGAACACGGCGTCAAATGCCAAAGGGTGATCGGCAGTCCGGTCATTCCGACCTCCGAGGCCGAACTCAGAACAAGGGTCGCGCGCGGCTATGATCGATCGAATTATTACGCCGGCGTTCCCCGCCAGCTTGTCGCGGTCATCGCCAACGGCAGCCGCGTCGAACTCCTCAGGCGGATCACGACGCCGACGCTGGTCATCCATGGTACGGACGATCCGCTGATCCCGCCCGAAGGCGGCAAGGACACCGCCGCGCATATACCCGGTGCGGACCTCATGCTCGTGCCCGGCATGGGACACGACTTCCCCGCGCCGTTGATCGAGACCCTGGTCGGGGCGATCGCGAGACATTACCGGAAAGCGGAGGCGGCCGGGGCGCGATAGATCGCCGCCGAAGAAGAAGGCGATTCGCGCGCCTCACTCCAACTCGAGGCGCCGCCTGCGGCGGACGAAGGGCGAGTAAACCGGGGCGCCCGGCGCAATGCGGCCGTCCTCGCCCCATTCGTCCATTCGGTTGAAGGGAATTGTCGCGCGCGGGCTGAGGCGCGGCAGAGTCGCGCAATAGTCCGCAACGACCGCCTGCAACCGCTTCTCGACGGCCGTTGGATCCGAGTAACGGAGCCCCGCCTCGACGCCATAGGCCACGAACGGCGCAAGCACCTCGTACCCGACATAGGCGAGTGAAAAATTCACCGGCCACAGCATCAAATCGATGTCTCCGCTGCGACCGTCGTGCTCATAGGTGCTGCGGCCTGTGCCGACCGTCACCGACAGCATCGCGCGTTTGCCGACGAAGCGACCCTTTTCAAAGCGTTTCTTGCTCGTATAGGCCTCGCCGTAAGCCAGCACTCGGTCGAACCAACCTTTCAACATCGCCGGCGGCAAATGCCACCACATCGGATATTGCAAGACCAACAGGTCCGCCCGGTCCATCAGCACGAGCTCGTCGGTAACCGTCTTCGACAGAGTCCCGTTGTTCGTCGCGTGCCTCTGCTCGGCCTGTGCGTCAAAGCGCGCCGGAAAAGCGCGATCGACAAAGTGTTCGGGACGTTCGCAGGGGTCAAAGCCCATGGCGTAGAGGTCGGATACGGATACAGTCCAGCCTTCGGCTTCAAGCGCCTTCGATCCCGAGCGGACAAGATGCGCATTGAAGGACTGCGGTTCGGGATGGGCGAGGACAAAGTGAGCGTGCATCATGGCTTCGTTGTTATCCCTGATGACTTCCGGAGTGAAGGCGGCCCCGAACACCGGCCAGAGTCAAGATGAGTGAAGCTTGTGGCAGCGACCACAAACAGGATGTGTCAAGCGATTTTTCGGGGACGACGAGGGAGCGGGTCTGTGGACAAGTGGCTGAAGGCGGCGCTCGATTATATTCCCGGCTGGATCGCGTTTCAGTTGCTGCTCGCCGACCAGCCGGGATGCGTCATCGCCATCGTGCATCATGACCGCATCGTGCTCGAAGAGGCCTTCGGTCAGGCGAACCTCATCACTGGCGAAAAGCTGACTTCTCGTCATCGTTTCCGCGTCGCTTCACATTCCAAGAGTTTTACTGCGGCGGGCGTGATGAAGCTCCGCGAGCAGGGCAAGCTGAAGCTCGACGATGCGATCGGCGATTATGTCGAGGGTTTAAATTCCGTCGTGGCGACGGCGACGATCGGCCAGATACTCTCCCACAGCGCCGGGATCATTCGGGACGGGACCGACAGCGGTCAATTCGTCGATAGAAGACCCTATCTAACGGCGAAAGAACTGCTCGACGGTCTTTCCACCGATCCGCCGATCGAGCCCAACACGCGGTTCAAATACAGCAATCACGGGTTCGGCCTTGTCGGGCTTCTCATCGAGAAGGCTGTCGGCGAGCCGTATAGGACCTGGATCAAGCGCGAAATCATCGACGCCGCTGGATTGCATGAGACCGATCCTGACATGCCCATAGCGAAGGGGGCGCCGTTCGCGCAGGGGCACAGCACCAAGCTTCTGCTTGGGGAGCGCGTGCTGATACCCGGCGACTATTCGACCAACGCGATCGCGCCGGCTGCCGGCTTTGTTGCGACTGCCAGAGATCTAGCGCGTTTCTTCGGCCA
>DASZFX010000187.1:0-4247 GCA_035939375.1 Roseiarcus sp. | reverse complement strand
TGGGCTACGCCGGCCTTGCGGCCTGAGCCGCTGTCTTCGCGGCGTCAAATGAGGGGCGAAACCGGCGCCGCCGGTTCACGGGGCGTCTCGTGCGCATCATGCTCGTCCGCAGCCTGAATGCTGACCGGCAGTTGGAGTACGGTCGCGGTCTGTCCAGGACGAAGATCGGTCACCAAAGCGATTTGGCCGTCCGGGAATTCCAGGGCGTCGTGATGCGTGTTGGGCCTATCCATGTTCACCTGGCGAAACTGCGCCACTTTCCACGCGATCTTTTGACGCGGGAAAAAGCCGACGATGCGATAGGTCACGACGTCGTCATCGAAGGCGAGCTCCGTGCCGGGGCGAAGGCATACCGCCACATCCGGGCGGCCTATGGCGGAAAAGCCGCGCGTGCCGGACAGCGGGAATTCCGTCGTCCGCAACCGATCTCCGACCTTGGCCGGACGTGAGGCGACACTGCTCAGGCTATAATCGCACATTGCTGATGCTCCTATCTGCCGAGAAGATAGAACAGCCGCGGCGCCTAACGCTCGCCAGCCGCTCGGCGAGTCTTTAGCAACGAACATGGGCGATCATATGTTCCCGTCGCGTTCCCTGGCGAGCGGGCGTCGTTGGATCCGAGCGAGATGGCGAGCGCGCCGGACCCTGCGTCAGAGGCATCCGATCCGCTATCGAAGCCGACCCCGCGTCAATCCATGACGGCGGCGTGCTCCTGACGGCCGCCTGGCGGTCGCGCCGCCGGCGCCTTCGACGAGCGCAAGAGAAACAACAGCGGGAAAGCGGCGAGGCTGACGAATGTCATCAACAGAAAGTCGTTTGAATAGGCCATGATCGCGGCCTGCTGCGTGAGCAATCCGTCGATCATCGCGCGCCCGGCGTCCGTGGTCGTCGATAGAATATTGGCGACGCCGGGCGCGCGGAGCGCGTCGTTGAACGGCGAAACGTGCTCGGCGAGCTGGCTGTGGAACGTCGTCACCAGGGTGGTCAGTCGCGCAATGACGATCGAGATGCCGATCGAGGAGCCGAGGTTGCGGATCAGCGTCCACATCGCAGTGGCGTCGGTGCGCAACTGGGTCGGGAGCGTCGCGAAGGCGACGGTGTTGAGCGGCACGAAGACGAAACCGAGACCGAGCCCTTGGGCGATGCTGACGACCGCGATCGCCTGCGCCGAACTTTCCGGCGACCAATAGACCATGTACCAGAGCGATCCGGTGGACAGCGCCAGGCCGATGAAGATCAGGCGCCTGGCGTCGATCACGCCGAGAAGGCGGCCGACGACCGACATCGCGAAAAACGTGCCGAGGCCGCGCGAGCCGAGCAGGAAGCCGCTGGCCAGAACCGGATAGCCCATCAGATTCTGCAAATAGGGCGTCACCAGCGCCATCGTCGCCAGCAGAATGACGCCGATGATGAACATGAAAATGAGCGCGATGGAGAAATTCCAGTCGGCGAAAATGCCGAGCGGAATGAAGGGCCGGCGCGAGGTGAAGGAATCGGCGAGAAAGAGGTAGAAGCCGACCGCGGCCAGAACCGCCTCGATCACGACTTCGCTCGATCCGAACCAACCCTGATCCTCGCCGCGATCGAGCATCATTTGCAAGGCGCCGATGCCGAGCGAAAGCGTCAAGAAACCGAGCCAGGCGAAAGGAACCTCGCGGTTGGTCTTGCTCTCCGACATGAAGGCGGAAAGACCGAGCACCGTCAGCACCCCGAACGGCAGATTGACGAAGAACACACAGCGCCAGGAATAATTGTCGGTGAGCCAGCCGCCGAGCGTCGGCCCCATGATCGGGCCGAGCATCACGCCCATACCCCAGATCGCCATGGCCGAGCCGCGCTGGGCCGGCGGATAGATGTCGAGCATCACGGTTTGCGACAACGGCACCAGCGCGGCGCCGAACACGCCTTGCAAAAGGCGGAAGAGGACCATCTGGTCGATCGACTGCGCCGCCCCGCACAGCATCGAAGCGACGGTGAATCCCGCCGCGCAGACGATGAACAGCTTCTTCTTGCCGAAACGCGCCGACATCCAGCCGATCGGCGAGGTCATGATGGCGGCGGCGACGATGTAGGAGGTCAGCACCCAGTTGACCTGGTCCTGCGTCGTCGACAGCGCGCCCTGCATATAGGGCAGCGCGACATTGGCGATCGTCGTATCGAGCGCCTGCATGATGGTCGCCATCATCACGCAGACCGTCAGCATGATCCGGATGACCGGATCGATCTCCGTGTCGACGCGATCGCTCACCTTTGCGCGGCCTTGGTCTTGGAGATGAACGAGCCGAGAAGGCCGTCCTTGGCGGCGACGATCTCGGACCAGACGCCGGCGAGCGTGCGTTGGCGGCCGGTGTCGATGTCGATGACCGTGCTCATGCCGGCGCGCAGGTCGCCTGTGTCCTGATCGGGATCGAATTCGACGCGCAGCGGCACGCGCTGCACCACCTTCACCCAATTGCCGCTGGCGTTCTGCGGCGGCAGGATGGCGAACTGCGCGCCGGTCGCCGGGGCGATCGCGCCGACTTTGCCGCGCCATTCGCGGCCGGGGAACGTGTCGACGGAGATCGAAACGGGCAGACCTGGATGCACATAGGTCAAATCCGATTCCTTCGGATTGGCGTCGATCCACAGGTCCCGATCATTGACGATGGAAAAGACCGGAACGCCCGCGGGCGCGACGCGGCCGAGTTGAATTTGCGGCACTTGCGTGGCGACGCCGGGGATGGGCGCCAGAACTTCCGTGTTGCGCAGATTGCGCGCGGCGTCCTCGACCTGCGCCTTGGCCTCGACATAGGCGGGGAATTCATCGAGCGGGGCGTCGGGCTTGCCGCCGAGCTGGACCGCCGCCGATTGCTGCTGCTGCAGGACGAAGGCGAGAATCTGCTGCGCCTGGATCAGAGCCGCGTTCGAAGTGTCCTTGTCGTTCTGCGTTCCGGCGCCCGTCTTCACGAGTTGCGATTTACGGTCGAAATCGGCTTGGCGAACGCGCACGGCGTCCTCGCTCATCCTCACCTGATCGGCGTTCGCTTTGAAGGAGAGCTGGAGATTGGAATATTGATTCTTCGCCGCCTCGACGCGCGCCTTGGCCAGCGTCAGGGCCGTGCGATACGGCGCAGGATCGATCTCGAACAGCTTGTCGCCGGTTTTGACGCGCTGACCCTCGACGACGTCGATGTGAATGATCGCGCCGCTGACCTGGGGCGTGATCATCACTTTGTCGGCGCCGATATAGGCGTTGTCGGTCGAGACATAGCGGCCGCCCGACAGCCACCAATAACAGCCGGCGGCGACGGCGAGCGCGGGCAGGACGAGAAGCAAGATGAACCGCGACGAGCCGCGCCTGCGGCGCTTTGGAAGAGCATCAGGAGCGGGCGCCGACCGCCGCGAGGGCGCCGCGGGAGCGACGCTCGGCGCGGGGGCGGGGGCCGGAGCGGGCGCCTGCGGCGTAGCGGGAGAGGTTTCGTCCTTGCGATCGCGCGGCGGAAAAGGCGTAACTTGCGACACTTGATCTCAGCCCTTGCTTAATTCGCGCTTCAAATTGGACTTGATCCGCCCCATGCTCTGGCCGAGCGCGGCGATTTCGAAAGCGTCGAAGCCTTCGAGCGCTTGACCGACCAGTGTCTCGCCGAGCGCATTGAGCCGTTTCAGTACAGGCGCGGCCGTCTCAGTCAGGTACAATCGGTTCGCTCGTCGGTCGTTGGGATCGTCGCGGCGCTCGACGAGGCCGAGCTTGGCGAGCTTGTCGACAAGGCGCGCCAGCGTGATCGGCTGAAGGTCAAGCTGTTCGGCAAGCTCCGCTTGCTTGACCCCTTCGTTCATTTCCAGGCGCTTCAGCACCGACCATTGCGCGCGGGTCATATTCAACGCCCGAGCGCGCTGATCGGCCAATGTGCGCAAGAGCCTGGCGACGTCGTGCATTGCGAAGACGAATTCGCGGGCCGGACTCATCGGCTTGTCCGACGCCGAGGGTTTGGGCGCGGCGAGGAGGGTGGAGTGGGACATGGATACCGACGATGGCGGGCTGGGCCCGTAGGCTGAATAACGTGAGTTAATATAAGCTAGCTTATAATAAGCAGCAACGCAGAGCCGTCGACCGGTCGATCACGGTTTCGTGAGGATCGGGGATAGCGGCCCGGGCCGAGGGCGGATCGGCGGCGCTGGCGCTCGCCGTCCAGCACGGCATCGGTTAGGCCACCCGAGCTAAAAGGCCTTACGGCGATCGGCGAAAATTAGGGCAAAACAGGCGTTTC
>DASZFX010000186.1:0-8632 GCA_035939375.1 Roseiarcus sp. | reverse complement strand
GCAGCGAAACGACGAGAAGCAAGCAGGTCGCCTAGCGCCTCTCGTACCTCCTCGGTCCGTATGGCGATAGGTTCAGGGGCGCTCCGTCAAAAATAGAATCGCCCTCACAATTCGTCCCGCCGCCAGATCCGGTTGCGCTCGTAGAAAAAGGGTCGCGGCCGGCTCTTGCTCATGCCGCCTTTCATGGCGGCGTCGAGCTCTTTGAGCACGGTGCGCGTGATCGCCGGGATATCGAGCCCGGCGGCCTCTTCCAGCGGCATCCAGACGAGTTCGACGAGTTCGGCGTCCGGCCCGACGATCCCCAGCTCCTGGTGACGGATCAGGGCCGCGTCGGCGACGAGAAAACGCGTATCGAAGCGCTTGGGCCGGCGCGGCGGCGTAATCGCGCGCGCGATGAATTCGAGACCGTCGAGCGCTGGCGTGACATTGGTTGCGGCAAAGCGCGCCCAGGCGCCGGCCGGAGCGAGCGGCGCGCGCTCGTTTACGCCGAGCGCCAGCCCTGTTTCTTCGAAAGTCTCCCGGATCGCGGCGAGCGCGATCGCGCGGCCGAGACGCGGCGAGGGGCGCCGCAGCCGCGCGTTCAGCTTGTCTTCTACGATCGAATCGAGCGGCCTTGCGATGCTCATCTGCCGGTCGCTACGCTCGACGCGACCGCCGGGAAAGACAAACTTGCCGGGCATGAACTTGTGGCCGGCGTGCCGCCGGCCGAGCAGCACCTTGACGACGCCGCCGCTGTGATCGAGCAGGATCAGCGTCGCAGCGTCGCGCGGCCGCACATTCGGCCATTTGCGCTCGCGCGCTTCTGCGGTGAGCGCCCTGGCGTATTCATGCTCGCCGGCCTCGCTCAACTCTCGTCCCCAGGGCCGCCAAAACCATGCATACGCAATGCCCATTGGTAGCCGACGAGGGCGCCTTTGACCCGCGGCAACAACGCCAGGGACAATATGAAGGTCAGCCACAGCCAGATGAAAGCGTCGAGCCAGAGGGGCGACTGCGGCCACATATCTTCCGCCACGAGGACGCCGCCGACGATGACATGGCCGACGATCAGCATCGTGATATAGGGCGGGGCGTCGTCGGCGCGCTGGTGGCTCAAGTCCTCGCCGCAGGCCGGGCAGCGCGCATTGACCTTGAGATAGGCGCGGAACAGCGCGCCCTTGCCGCATTTGGGGCAGCGCCCCATGAAGCCGCGCCGCATGGCGAGCCCAAGATCGCGGCCGGCGGGCCGCTCAAAGGCGTGCGGCGTCATTTGATTCATCGGCGCGCCCTCTTCCTGGACCGACTCTGACGGTCGGAGAATTCCCGGACCCGTTTCCGGCCAGCGCCCTCGGACATCATCTCGAAACGCAAGGCGCCGGCGAAAGGCGCCGCTTCGAGAAGCTTGACCTCGACCTCGTCGCCGAGGCGGAACGTCTCGCCGCTGCGCGTCCCGACAAGCGCACGCGCGCCTTCTTCGAAGCGGAAATAGTCGGCGCCCAGGCTAGCGGCGGGAATGAAGCCATCGGCCCCGGTCTCGGCCAGACGTACGAACAAGCCGACGCGGGTGACGCCGGCGATCCGCGCCTTGAAGGTCGCGCCGATATGCTCGCTCATGAAGGCGGCGACGAGGCGGTCCGTCGTCTCGCGTTCTGCCGCCATGGCGCGACGCTCGGCGGCGGAGATGCGCTCGGCGATTCCGGCGAGCTCCTTGGGCGGGGCGTCGGGCGCGCCGCCGTCCCCGAGCCTCAGCGCGCGGATCAACGCGCGATGGACGATAAGGTCGGCGTAGCGGCGGATCGGCGATGTGAAATGCGCGTAGCGGCGCAGGTTCAGGCCGAAATGGCCGTAATTCTCGTGGGCGTATTCGGCTTGCGCCTGCGAGCGCAGGACGACTTCGTTGACGAGCGCCTCATGCGGGGCACCCTTCACACGGGCGAGGACGCCGTTGAACTGGGCCGGCCGCACTCGCTCGCCCCTGGCGAATTTGACGCCGATCGTGGCCAGAAATTCGTTGAGGTCGTTGAGCTTTTCGAGCGAGGGCGCATCATGGGCGCGATAGATGAGGGCGGCGTTCGCCGTCTCCAGGGATTCCGCCGCCGCGACATTGGCGAGGATCATGAATTCTTCGATCAGGCGATGGGCTTCGAGACGCTCTGGCCAGATCACGCGGGCGAGCGAGCCGTCGGCATTCAAGATCAGCTTGCGCTCGGGCAGGTCGAGGTCGAGCGGATTGCGTCTGGCGCGCTCGATCTTGATCGCCGCGTGGGCGTCATAGAGGGGCTTGAGTACGGTTTCGACCAGAGGCGCGGTCGCCTCGTCGGGCGCGCCGTTGATGGCGCGTTGCGCCTGCTCATAGGCGAGCTTGGCCTTGGAGCGCATCATCACGCGATGGAACGAGTGGCTCAGCTTGCGCCCGTCCCTCGCGATGATCATCCGCGCAGCGAGCGCCGGGCGGTCCTCGTTGGGCCTTAGCGAGCAGAGATCGTTCGAAATGCGCTCGGGCAGCATCGGCACGACGCGGCCGGGGAAATAGACCGAATTGCCGCGCTCCAGGGCCTCTTTGTCGAGCGCCGAGCCCGGTCGAATGTAATGGGCGACGTCGGCGATGGCGACGGTGAGGACGAAGCCGCCGGGATTGGCGGGGTCGGGATCGGGCGCGGCATGGACTGCATCGTCATGGTCCTTGGCGTCGGGCGGATCGATGGTGACGAGGGGAAGCTGACGCCAGTCTTCGCGATGGTCCATCCCGGCCGGACGCGCCGCCGCAGCCTCGGCCAGCGCCGCGGCGGAAAAGACATAAGGAATTTGATGAGCGTTGATCGCGATCAGGCTGATCGCGCTCTCGGATTTCAGCGAGCCGAGCCTTTCGACGACACGCGCCGTCGGCAGGCCGAAGCGGCCTTCGCGGATTTGCTCCAGCGCGACGAGGTCGCCGTCGCGCGCGCCTTCGTTCATTCCGGCCGGCACGAAGAATTCCTCTCGCGCCCGCTTGTCGACCGGCGCGACGCGCCCGCCGCCTTCCTTCAATTCGCGATAGACGCCAAGGACGCGCGCCTTGGCCTTGTCGATGATCTTGACGACGCGTCCGCTATAGGCGGGGTCGCGCGGACCGGCGTCCGGCTCGAAGGCGGCGCGCAAGAGAACCCGCGCGCCGAGGCCGGGCGCGGGGCCGCGGTCTTTCTTTGCGTGCGAGCGGCGCAGAAGTATGCGCGGCGCTTCGCCGGCTTCGCTCCAGTCGACCGGCTTGGCGATCATTTCGCCGTCGCGGTCGCGGGCGACGATGTCGGCGACGACCACTGCGGGCAGGCGCCCCTTGGCGTGAAAGGCTTTGCGACCTCGCTGGATCGCGCCTTCGACCTCGAGGTCCTTCAGCATCGCTTTGAGATCGGCCTTGGCGCCGCCCTTGACGCCGAAGGCGCGGGCGATTTCGCGTTTGCCGATGCGGTTGGGTTTCTTGGCGCCCTCGGGCGCTTTTTGGCCGGCGATGAAGGCGAGGACTTCGTCGCGGGAGGGCAGGGCGCCCGCCTCAGTTTGCGCCGGCTTCGCGCGCGAAGACTTTACACGCGAGGACTTTACACGCTCTTGGCGCGTGTTTCTTATATTCTTAGGCAATTCTTCTTCTTTGGGAAATGGTCTTTGGAATCGGCGACGCCTGCGCCGCCTGTTTTGCCTATATCATGGCGCAGCGCGTTCCGCGCAAGCCCACTGGGCGACTTAAGCCCCGGCCTCGAGCGGCTGACGCCGCCGCCTCGCCATGCCGCGGGTTTTCCGGCGAGGCGAGCGGGTGAGCCTTGCGGGGCTTCGCCGCTTATGGGATTGAGCCGCATGTCCCACGCCCTTCTCGATCACGCCGCGCGCGAACTCGCCGCCATCCGCGAAGCGGGCTTATGGAAGCGCGAACGCGCCATCGCCTCCCCGCAAGGGGGAACGGTCGTCGTCGCCGAAGGCGCAGGCAGAAGCGAGCTCCTCAACCTTTGCGCCAACAATTATCTCGGCCTCGCCGATCACCCGCGCCTCATCGCCGCCGCCAAGGCCGCGCTCGACAGCCACGGCTTCGGCATGGCTTCGGTGCGCTTCATCTGCGGCACGCAGGACCTGCATGTCGCCCTCGAGCGAAAGCTCGCCGGCTTCCTTCGGACCGAAGATTCGATCCTGTTTTCCTCCTGCTTCGACGCCAATGGCGGGATTTTCGAGGCGTTGCTCGGCGAGGATGACGCAATCATCTCGGACGCGTTGAACCATGCCTCGATCATCGACGGCGTTCGGCTCTGCAAGGCCCGGCGCCTGCGCTACGCCAACAACGAGATGGCGGAGCTGGAGGCGCGCCTCAATGAGGCGGCGGGCGCCAAGGCCCGGCTCATCGTCACCGACGGCGTCTTCTCGATGGACGGGATCATCGCCGATCTTCAGTCGATCTCAGCGCTGGCGGAGAAATACGACGCGCTGGTCATGGTCGACGACAGTCACGCCGTCGGCTTCATCGGCGAGCGCGGCGCGGGAACCCCGGAGCATTGCGGCGTCGAGGGTCGCGTGCAGCTTTTGAGCGGCACGTTCGGCAAGGCGCTCGGCGGGGCCTCCGGCGGCTATGTCGCCGGCCCCGGGCCGCTGATCGACCTTCTCCGCCAGCGGGCGCGGCCTTATCTTTTCTCCAATTCGCTCGCTCCGTCGATCGCGGCGGCGACGATCGAAGCGCTGGATCTCATTCTCGAATCCGGCGAACTACGGGCGACCTTGCGCCGTAACGCCGAATATTTCCGCGCCGGCCTCGCGAAGGCGGGCTTCGCGCTGGTTCCGGGCGAGCATCCGATCATCCCGGTGATGATCGGGGACGCTGCGGCGGCGGGGCGCCTCGCCGGCGAATTGCAGCAGCGCGGCGTCTATGTCACGGCTTTTTCCTATCCGGTGGTGCCGCATGGCAAGGCGCGCATCCGAACGCAGATGAACGCCGCTCATTCGCTCGCCGATCTCGATCGCGCGGCCGCCGCCTTCGCCGACGCCGGCCGGGCGCTCGGCCTTGTCCGCTGATTTCAGGAACGCCGCACGATGAAGTCCCTGGTCAAGGCGAAATCGGAGAGGGGCCTGTGGCTGCAGGATACGCCGCGCCCCGAAATCGGACCGAACGACGTTTTGATCGCGGTCAAGAACGCCGCCATATGCGGCACCGATCTGCATATCTACAATTGGGACAAATGGGCGGCGCGCACCATTCCCGTGCCGATGGTGGTCGGTCATGAATATGTCGGCGTCGTCGCTGCGGTCGGGCGCGACGTCAAGCATCCGGAAGTCGGCCAGCGCGTCTCCGGCGAAGGCCACATCATCTGCGGGGAGTGCCGCAATTGCCGCGCAGGGCGCGGCCACCTCTGCCGCAACACGCTCGGCGTCGGCGTCAACAGGCCCGGCGCCTTCGCCGACTATGTCGCGATACCGGCGGCCAACGCCTATGCGATCCCCGATTCCATCCCGAATGAAACCGCCGCCATACTCGACCCGCTCGGCAATGCGGTTCACACCGCCCTCACTTACGATCTCGTCGGCGAGGATGTGCTGATCACCGGCGCCGGGCCGATCGGGCTGATGGCGATCGCGGTCTGCCGTCACGTCGGGGCGCGCCATATCGTCGTGACCGATCTCAACGACTATCGTCTGTCGCTCGCCAAAACGATGGGAGCGACTCTCGCCGTGCGCGCCGACCAGCGTTCTTTGCAAGACGTCATGCGGGAGCTCGATATGCACGAGGGCTTCGACGTCGGGCTTGAAATGTCGGGTAGCCCGCGCGCCTTGCGCGACATGATCAAGGCGGTCAATCACGGCGGCAAGATCGCGCTCCTGGGCATTCTCTCCGAGGAGGCCGGCGTCGATTGGAACGATGTGATCTTCAAGAGCCTCACGCTCAAGGGCATCTATGGCCGCGAGATGTACGAGACTTGGTACAAGATGCTGGCCATGTTGCAGGGCGGGCTCGACGTGAGCCCGGTGATCACCCATCGTCTGAAAATCGAGGATTTCGAAAAGGGCTTTGCGGCGCTCAACGCCGGCGAAGCTTGCAAAGTGGTGCTTGACGTCGCGCCCTGAGGCCGGCGGCTTTCTGCGAGGGGGACATGGTCGCCGGGCCGATGGAATTCGTACGTTACGGCGCAGCGCCGGGCCGCTCCTGCGGGACATGCACCTTATGCTGCAAGGTCTTCGAGGTTCCGTCGCTCCAAAAGCCGGCCGGGACATGGTGCCGCCATTGCGCGCCGGGGGCGGGCTGCGCCATTCACGAAACGCGGCCGCAGCATTGCCGCGAATTTTTCTGTCTATGGATGACCGATTCTTCGATGCCGGCGGAATGGAAGCCGGAGCGCTCGAAAATCGTGCTGACCCTCTTTCCGGGCAACGGCTTCCTTTACGCCCAAGTCGATCCCGGTTCGCCCCAGGCCTGGCGCAAGGCGCCCTATTACGAGGGCCTGCGCGCCTTCGCGCGAAAGCTCATCGACAAGGGGCGCCACGTCGTGGTCTTCGTCAATGATTCGGCGTTTTTGATCCTGCCGGACGATGCGATCGCGCTGGGCGCGATGAAGCCGACCGACAATTTCAAAATCGACCGGGCGTTCGGCCCGAAAGGACCGACGTATCAAATGACGCGGGTTTGAAGACGAGCGACGGTGAGCCCAGCGCGGATTGCAAGCGCGGCGAGCGCCACAAGCCTTGCAATCCAAAGACTCGCCCGCCGCCGCCGACCGTTGTTGCGCGCCGCGATCATGGCTCCCTCAAATCCGCGGTCATCGCGGCGAGCGAGACCAGCTTCCAGCGGCCATTGGCGCCGCTGAGCCTCGTGAGCGAAAGCGGCGCGACATCGATGCGCCAAAACGATCGAGCCTCAGCCTCGAGCGCGTGAACGACGGCGGCCCGGATGACCGACGCATGCGTCACGGCGACGGCGACGCCTGGCGTCCCTTTCTGCGCATCGAGCCAGGCCGCAACGCGCTCCATTAGCCCGAGCACTGATTCGCCTCCGTGCGGAGCCGCTCTCGGATTCCCCAGCCATTCGGCGACGGCTTCCGGTTCCTGCGCCTGTACCTCGTCGAGGGTGCGCCCTGTCCAACGCCCATAATCGCAATCCCGCAGCATCGGCTCGACCGTCGCATCGAGCCTCAGAGCGTCGGCGGTTTGACAGGCTCGCAAAGCCGGACTCGTCCAACACCGATCCGCGCGCACGCGCAGCGCTGCGGCGGCCAGCTTTTGGCGTCCCTGGCCGTCAAGCGACTCGTCGGCCGGAAACGCCGCCGCTCGAACTGCCGATGTCGACGCGTGGCAGATGAGCTTAAGGTGCGTTGTCATCCGTCGGCTGCATAGGCTCGCAGGGTTGGGATTCCGGCGGCGTCGGCTAGAACGGCGTCGTCCCAAGCCTTAGACCGCTCGCGTTCGTTGCCGTCGCCGCGCGTTCCGTCAGTGCGCCAAAGCCCAGCCCGATCGTCGTCCACATGATCGCCTGCGCGCCAAGCGACGCCATCCTGAACTGCCTCAGCACGACGGCCGGAAAGCCTTCGGGCACTTCGTTGACCGTTGGCAGCGCCAGCGCCACGACGATGACGACGACCACATAGGCAGCGACCGCGATAAGCGACGCGTTCCAGCCGCCATGTTGCGCCACAAGGCGATTGCGCACCATCCAGGCGGCGATCATTGCTGCGAGCGAAATCAAAATCATCGCGAGATAGAGTTCCGTCCGCATCGTGATCGTCTCGGGGTCGCCGATGGATGGCGGATTGGCCGGATATTTGAGGTTCGGAACAACATAGACAGCGACGATGCCGGATAGCGCCAGCAACGCCGCCGTAGTTCGTGGGCCGTAGTCGCCCATCCGCCAATACGCCAACGCGAACACAAGAGCGAAGAGGCCGCCGAACGCAATGTTGTAGACCATCACGCCAGTGAACAGGCCGATGCCGGCTTGCACCGGCCGGCTGACCAGTTCGGGCTCGGGCATGGCCATGCCTTTGGCCATGGCCCCCGGGTCTTCTTTGGACATCGCCATGCCTTTGGCCATGGCCTCGTCCGCCTTCGCCTTATCTTTCGCCTCGTCCATTGCGGTTTCAAATGCGATGGCGCGATCGACCGCCGGTTCGCCAACGATCTTCAAAAACCCGAACGACAAAAAGCCCGCGACGACGCCAATTAGCATCCCGCGCATGAGCAGGGTTCCTACCATGGGGTTACGTCCTTCAAGAGGAAGGCAGATACAGGGCACGATCGCTAAGCGATCATGACCGATGTCCTGCCAATGTTTCCAAAAACGGGATCGGCGATGCCGCTAATCGACGTTTAGTGGCAAGGGAACCCGAGAAGGTGGCGCCCGTCGTGCACGAATTCGTGCACATACATGCCTTTGACGATCGAAGTCGCGCCCTCTTCGGCTCCGACGAAATAGACCGCGAGCATGAGAACGAGGCCCGCGAAAATCACCCATGGCAGGGCTTCACGGACGGGGATCGCGCCGGGGCCGGTCGCCGGTGCAAATACGGTTGTGCTTGACATCGCTAAACCTCCTGGGATTCCGCGTCCCGATCGAGATGTGCTTGGTTACGAGGGGTCTGACTTTCAACCTGACGCCGAAGCGCGTCAGCCGATTACAGTGGCGCGACCGTGCCGGAATCTCACCGGCTTCCGTCTC